>DATBQC010000679.1:0-1768 GCA_036561065.1 Methylobacter sp.
TGCCTACCGCAATGGTCAATAGGCCGTTGCGATTGACCTGAACGGGGATGGCATGGTTCGGGTCGGTAATTAGCATGATTTCGGAACTGAACGGCAAGGCGCGAAAAACCTGTCCGACCACACCGTTGGCGTCCAATACCGGTTGTTGGGGGTGGACGCCAAAGCGCGTGCCTTTGTTGACCACTACTATATTTTCGTAGGGTGCAGTATTGATAGACAGTAATTCTGCAATCAGCAGTTGCTCACCGAGTTTGAACGAATTTTCCAATAACGCACGCAGGCGGATATTTTCTTTTTCCAAAGAGTCGAATTTAAGTAATCGTGTTTTGTCGATGAATTGCTCATCGCGTAATTGGGTGTTTTCTTTTTTTAAGGTCGAATAAGAGCTAACAGCGTCGGTGGCTTGCTCAATTAAGACTGTCGGTAAATCAACCAGATATTTTAACGGGTCGACAACAACGGATAATGCGGCTCGTAATGAGTCCAATTTGTGGCTTTGGTGTTCAGTTATCAGTAAGGCAACTGAAGCGATTATTGCCACAAGCAGACGGGTATTGATGGAAGGACCGGTAGCAAATAAAAGTTTTATAGCGGGATGCCTCTTTATCCGGTTAAAAAAAATGATGGAAATGCTCGTAAGGTTGGGGTGAGGTGCCCAACCTACGGTCTTTGATGACTTGGTAAGCGCTTTAAAAGGAAGAGCGGGAAATTATGTTGGTTACTCCAGGGAAAAAGTCGAAACTCCTTTTTTATCCAGCATTTCCAGCACCATGCCGCCGCCTCTGGCAACGCAGGTTAAAGGGTCGTCGGCAATATATACCGGCAGGCCTGTTTCTTCGGAAATCAATCGGTCTATATCCTTCAATAATGCACCGCCGCCGGTTAAGAATATGCCGCGGGTCGCTACATCCGAGCCGAGTTCAGGCGGGGTTTGTTCCAAGGCCAATTTTACCGCGCCGACAATGCCGGATAGCGGTTCTTGCAGCGCTTCCAGGATTTCATTGCTGTTCAAGGAAAAACTGCGAGGTACGCCTTCTGCTAGATTGCGTCCCTTGACTTCTATTTCCCTGACTTCGCTGCCGGGGTAAGCCGTACCTATTTCATGCTTTATTCTTTCCGCGGTGGCCTCGCCAATCAAGGTGCCGTAGTTTCTGCGTACATAACTGATGATGGCTTCGTCAAAGCGGTCGCCGCCGATACGGACAGATGAGGAATAGACAATGCCATTGATTGAGATAACAGCCACTTCGGAGGTGCCTCCGCCAATATCCAAAACCATCGAGCCGCATGCCTCTTCGACCGGTAAGCCTGCGCCGATAGCAGCCGACATGGGTTCTTCAATCAAATAAACCTCGCGCGCACCGGCCATTGCCGCAGACTCGCGAATGGCGCGACGTTCAACCTGGGTTGATCCGCAAGGTACGCAGATCAAAATACGTGGGCTGGGACGCAGCAGTTTGCTTTGATGAACTTTTTCGATAAAAAACCGCAGCATCCGTTCGGTGACGGCGAAATCGGCGATGACCCCGTCTTTTAGCGGGCGAATTGCAGTAATATTGCCTGGTGTGCGTCCCAGCATCAGTTTTGCATCAAGACCGACGGCGGCAATCGTTTTAGCGCCGCGGACACGGTCTTCTTTGATGGCAACAACCGATGGTTCATTAAGCACAATTCCTTGTCCGGGAATGTAGATCAATGTGTTAGCGGTTCCTAGGTCAATAGCGAGGTCGTTGGAGAAAAGGCCGCGAATTCTTTTGAACATTTTTAG
>DATBQC010000680.1:0-4913 GCA_036561065.1 Methylobacter sp.
TGAATATAACGCCGAAGATGCCAAATTGCCAGAACATTATCGATTGTCCTGGCTCGATAAGGACGGCAACAGCCACGAGAGTTATGACCCATATGATTTCGGCACCCAATTACCGGCGTTCGATCAGCATTTATTCGGCGAAGGCAAGCACTGGCATATTTACCAAAAACTGGGCGGGCACTTGCACAGCGTCGATGGCATCGACGGAGTTTTGTTTACAGTCTGGGCGCCCAATGCCGGGCGGGTCAGCGTAGTCGGCGATTTCAACCGCTGGGACGGGCGTTGCAACCCGATGCGAAGCTTGGGCGGCAGCGGCATTTGGGAGCTGTTTATGCCGGATTTGCAAGCGGGCTGTTACTATAAATTCGAGATCTTAAACCGCAACACCAACGAGGTTCTGTTAAAAACCGACCCTTACGGTCAGCAGTTCGAGTTCCGCCCCAATACCTCGTCAATCGTGATCAATGAAAACAGTTATGTCTGGCAGGATCAACAATGGATGGAAGACCGTGTCGGCCACGACTGGCTGCACGAACCGATGTCAATCTACGAAGTTCATCTGGCATCTTGGCGACGCGACAATCTGGGCAACTTTCTCAATTACCGAGAACTGGCTGTACAGTTGGTCGACTATGTCAAGGAGATGGGATTTACCCATGTGGAGTTGCTGCCTGTGACCGAGCACCCCTTGGATGCTTCCTGGGGTTACCAAACCACCGGTTACTTTGCCCCGACCAGCCGTCACGGCACGCCGGACGACTTCCGCTATTTTATCGACACCTGCCATCAAAACGGCATCGGCGTGATCCTGGACTGGGTACCCGCACATTTCCCGAAGGATAGCTTTGCGCTGGCCCGTTTCGACGGCAGCGCGTTGTATGAACACGAAGACCCGCGCAAGGGCGAGCACCGTGATTGGGGTACATTGATTTACAACTACGGACGCAATGAAGTTAAAAACTTTTTGCTGTCCAGCGCCATTTTCTGGCTCGAGGAATTCCATCTTGACGGCCTGCGCGTCGATGCCGTGGCATCAATGCTGTATCTGGATTACTCCCGCAATGATAACGATTGGATTCCCAACATGTACGGCGGTAACGAGAATCTGGAAGCCATCGATTTTCTGAGAGAGCTCAATACTGTTACCCACGACCAACACCCCGGCACGGTAATGATGGCCGAAGAGTCCACATCCTGGCCTCAGGTAACGAGGCCGACCTGGACCGGGGGCTTGGGTTTTTCGATGAAATGGAATATGGGCTGGATGCACGACACGCTGGCGTATATGAGCCAGGAGCCGATCCACCGCAAGTATCATCACGACCAGCTCACGTTCGGGATGCTCTATGCCTTTACCGAAAACTTCTGCCTGCCTTTTTCCCACGACGAAGTCGTGCATGGCAAAGGCTCTCTGGTCAGCAAAATGCCGGGGGATGAATGGCAGCGCTTCGCCAATCTTCGGCTGTTGTATACCTTGATGTTCACCTATCCCGGCAAAAAACTGCTGTTTATGGGCTGCGAATTCGGGCAAGGCACCGAATGGAATTTCAACAAGGCCTTGGACTGGTATGTGCTGGACTACCCGCATCACAAGGGCGTGCAGTCCTTGGTAAAAGACCTGAACCAACTTTATAAAAAACACCCGGCCTTATACCAGCATGATTTTGATCATCAGGGCTTCGACTGGATCGATTGCCATGATGTGCAGCAATCCATCATCAGTTACCGGCGTAAAACCGAACATGAAGATTTGATTATCGTGCTCAACTTTACCCCGGTAGCCCGTGAACAATACCGGATTGGCGTACCTGTGGCAGGCACTTATACGGAAATATTCAATTCCGATTCCGGTTACTACGACGGCAGCAATGTCGGCAACGGCGCGGCATTGTCGGAACCGACGGCCTGGATGAATCAGCCCCACTCAATCAGCCTGACTTTGCCGCCTTTGGGGGCCGTAATTTTGAAATTATAATCTACAGCCATAGGCAGCATTCAGAATAAAATCGGTTACACGTGTAAAAGTCTTTTATTCACCACGAAGACACGAAGGACACGAAGAAATAAACCTTCGTGTCTCGGCAACTGCTCCATGCGTTGCTCTACCTCCTGCATCCGTGCAGTCGTTCGTGGTGATAATCTTTTGATTTTTTTAATCGAATCTCGTGGACTCACCTGTTATTAAGTTATAAAACCAACACAATGAAAAAAATACTTTTTGTCACCAGCGAAGCTCATCCGCTGATTAAAACCGGCGGCTTGGCCGATGTTTCCGGCAGTCTGCCCAAGGCATTGGCGGAATTGGGTGAAGATGTACGCATCATCATGCCCAATTATCAGGCCATCAAAACCAGCGAAGAAATTCGCTATCTGAGCACGATTCATGTGAATAATTACGCGGTGAATATTCTGGAAACCCGGCTGCCCGGTACCGGTGTCATCGTGTGGCTGGTAGATTCCCCCGAACACTTTAATTTTCCGGGAAACCCCTATGTTGATGAACACGGCAAGCCTTGGGAAAATAATGCTGAACGTTTTGCGCTGTTTTGCCGCGTCGCCGTAGAAGTGGCGATGAACCGGAGCTGGCTGGATTGGAAACCCGACATCGTGCACTGCAACGACTGGCAAAGCGGCTTGGTGCCTGCGCTATTGTCCCTGGAATACAGTCGACCCGCTACCGTTTTCACCATACACAATATGGCCTATCAGGGCATATTTCCCAGCGCGACCTATCTGTTGCTGAATTTGCCCGGCCAACTTTGGAACCCGAGTGGTATAGAGTTTCATGACATGCTGTCGTTTCTTAAAGGCGGTCTGATCTATTCCGACCGCATTACCACGGTAAGTCCGACCTATGCCAAGGAAATCCAAACCGCCGAGTTTGGCTATGGCCTGGAAGGGCTGTTAAGTTACCGGAAAGATTTCCTGAGCGGTATTATCAACGGCATTGATACCGAGCACTGGAATCCTGAAACCGACACCAGTATCAGCCAAACCTTTAATCAATTGACGCTGAACAAAAAACTGTTCAATAAAGTCGCGCTGCAGGAAAAACTATCATTGCCCGTAGACAAAAACATCCCTGTGTTCGGGCTCATCAGCCGCTTGGTCGAGCAAAAAGGTATCGACCTGATACTGGAATGTCTCCCAGAGATGCTGACCCACCCGTTGCAATTTGTATTGCTCGGCAGCGGTAACAAGGGCTTTGAACAGCGCTTGCATAATTTTGCCGAAAGCCATCCCGATAAAATTTCGATCGTCATCGGTTATGACGAAACCTTGGCGCACCTGATTGAAGCTGGTGCGGATATTTTCCTGATGCCGTCGCGCTTTGAACCCTGCGGCTTGAATCAGATATACAGCCAACGCTACGGCACCGTTCCTATCGTCAGAAAAACCGGAGGTCTGGCTGACACCGTCGTCGATACGGTCCCGGAAACGTTGGATAACAACACCGCAACCGGTCTTGTGTTCAATGAAGCAAGTCCTGGTGCGTTGATGGAAGCCATTAAGCGCTCGCTGATTTTATACAGTCACCCTAAAACCTGGAAAAAGCTGCAAACCAACGGTATGGAAAAAGATTATTCATGGAGCAAAAGCGCCAAACAATATATGACCTTGTACAGCCATCTGTAGCCGGTTCGTCGGCTGCTTAACCTTGGCCGCTTGCCAAACAGGCAAATATTCAAATGACATTTAAAGCAACCCGTTGCGGATTCATCATCGCCGTCAGCGTTATCGTTTTGTTGCACATAGTTTTTGGAATCAGCCTTGGGTGGCTGGTATTGCCGAGCACCGTTTATCTGGCGCTCATCATTTACGGCTCGTCAATCATTCAAGCCAATTTCTACGTCACAGCCTATTGCCTTGGGGATGTTTCAGAAAAAGAAATTGCGCTGACGTTTGACGATGGCCCAAACCGGGAATACACCCCGCAGGTGCTCTCAATCTTGGCCCAATACAATGCGCCTGCCACTTTTTTTGTGATCGGCAAAAACATTCCGGGCAATGAAAGCCTTTTGAAGCAAATCGATGCGGCCGGACACAGCATTGGCAGCCACAGCTACACGCATTCTTATTGGGTGGATTTTAAATGTGTGCAAGGCTTTAAGGATGAACTGAACCAGACCTCCGAGAGCGTCTTCAATATCGTAGGCAAGCGGATGAAACTATTCCGCCCGCCCTATGGCGTCACCACGCCGAACCTTGCAAAAGCCTCAAACGCATTGGATTACCGCATCATCGGCTGGAGCATCCGCTCGTTCGATACGACCGCCGACAGCGCACAAACAATAACCCGGCGCGTTCAGGCACAGATAAAGCCGGGCGCTATTATCCTGCTTCATGACACTTCAGATAAAACCATGCAGGTGTTAAAGCAAACGCTTAGATTTGCGCAAGAAAATGGTTATAAGATTATCGGTGTGGAGCGGCTTTTGAAGATTAAAGCCTATGAATGACCGAACTGGGGGCGATGATTGGTCATCACCCATTTGATAGCCGAAGTGATGGATTCAAGTTGCTTGAGCTATCCTACCAAATTATCATATAAAATGGGTGGCTAAAAACACAGCCCCTGGTGGTGCTTCTTTCGTCAGCGCTGCCTATGAGCTCTTTTTTAAGATAAGGATAAAATAGTGGAAGAAAAAAGTTGTTTTGTAATAATGCCATTTTCCGCTACGACACACACAGGAAAACATGGAGACGTAGTAATCTCAGAAACTCAGTGGTCATTTATATTCGACAAATGGATCAAAAAAGCAGTAGAAACATACCCTAAGGCAAAATACTTCTGCAAAATATCTCCAGCAGCCCCGGGCAACTTTATTAAAGGAATTGTTCAGGATCTAGCCGAATCAGATTTGGTGATAGCAGATCTTACCGGTGGAAAGCCTAATGTTTATTATGAACTT
>DATBQC010000681.1:0-1505 GCA_036561065.1 Methylobacter sp.
AGTATCTTTGGCGGCTATTTGGGACAACAATTCTAAGAGCAATGACAGACACACCAAGCATCAAAATTCGTGGCGCAGATGGCCGCTTTCAAATCGGCGCTAAAAACCCAAGCGGCATTGTTGCGGGCACCAAATCTGCCAAGGCACGAAGCCGTGCGAGTGCCAGCAATGGCAAATTGTTCGCACCTTCATCGATTGATTGCCGAACCATCAACGCACGAAGATTCCGCGACATCATCAAAAAATACACGCAAGAATTGGGAGTCAAGGAACTTACCCAAGTTCAAGAAACTGCACTCCGCAATGTGGCATTCATCACGATTACGATGGAGGCGATGGAGAAAATCGTTGCACGCGGCGGAAAAGCAAATGCCAAAGAGTACGCCCGCTTATCGAACGATCTAAGCCGAAGGCTGCGCGACATTGGCCTTGTGGCTCAATACGGCCCTGTCACGTCAAAAACCAATGACGCCGCCGCAACTTCTCCCGGCAAATCTTTGGCCGAATATCTTGGGGCGCAGATCACATGACAGACCTTCCGCCGCTTCCGCCGCCGATGTTTACCATGCGAAAGATGGTTGAAGACCAAAAATTGATGGGCAAACAACTCGTGCCCGAAAGTTTTCAAAAGCAGAAAATCATTCTCATCGCGAGCGAGGGTGAAGAACTTAGTCGCGAGGAAGCAGAGATTTACAAGGAAATGTCCGGTGGCAGAATTTATGTTCCTGGCCAGCGCCCAGATGAAATTTGGTGGACCAAAGGCAGGCGCGCTGGCGGCACGATCACAATGTCGGTTAAAGCGGCCTTTGTGGCCCTTTCGCATGGCCCTGCCATCAATGCTCGCCTTGCTCCTGGCGAACGTGCCAGCATCCCGCTTTTAGGTTCCGTGAAAACTCAAGCGAGGAAAGGCCACCAATATCTGTCCGGTATTTTTCAAACGATTGAACTGTTTCGGGAGTACCTGTTAGGCATCACGGCTGAAACTATTTCGCTCAACAATAATATTGATTTTGAAATTCACGTTAACGATTTCAAAAGCATCAGAGGCATCACTTCGCCGCTCGCAATCATCGATGAAATCGCTTTCTTCGATCAACAAAATTCAGCCAATCCAGACACCGAAGTTTTGAATGCTATCCGGCCATCGCTGGCATCGTTGCATGGTCAACTGATGATCACAAGTTCGCCATATGCGCGAAATGGCGAGCTATTTCTAAATTACCAAAAATACTATGGGCCGGAAGGCGATCCGCTCATCATTTTCATCAAAGGCAGCACAAGGTATTTCAATCCAAGTATCGACCAAAGAATCATTGATAGAGCCATTGAACGCGATCCGTTGGCCGCGCGTTGCGAATTCGGTGGTGAATTCCGCGATGATTGCGAGGCATTCGTAAACAGAGAACAAATTGAAAGCATTGTGATCATTGATCGCACTGAATTGCCTTTCTCGCGTGACATTGCCTACACGAGTTGTTGCGATCCGAGTGGTGGTGCTGCTGATG
>DATBQC010000682.1:0-2717 GCA_036561065.1 Methylobacter sp.
CGGCCGGTGCGCGAGGAAATCATCCGGGGCCGGAGCGTCCCGAAACGCGGTTGTCGTTCTCGTCGACATCCCGAGGCTTGGTCGAACCCGCGAATCCTGGGGTTTCTCGATCAAGACGCGATCGAGCCCGACGGCCTGGGATCACGAACGGTTCTTGTTTCTCCCTATGGACGGGAGAAGAACGCCGTCCGGCGACGCGCTGCCTGTCCATGGACGGGGGTCGCCATCCCGGATGGAGCCGCCCCCCGCCCGCGCTCCCTGACCCGAGAAACGCGCCCTTCATGGGCGGAGGTGGGAGGGATATAGGAATATTTTCAGCATATGTCAAGGGGCGCTGGTCGGGGGTGGGTTTCGGGTTATGACCCACTGCGGACGTTGTCGTTGTTCAAAACCGCTGGTGCAGTATACGTTGCTGCTGTCATACGCTTGCTGCCGCTCCTTTCTTGCTGCATTGGAGGTCCGCGAGCGAGGACGTGGAGGGCAAGGATGAGTAGCAAGATCCGGTGGCTTCACCTTTCAGATTTTCATGTTGGAATGGATAATTACGGCCAGCGAAAGCTATTACGAGAGATTTGCGATCACATAAAGCAAATGGTTTGCAATGAATTCGTCCCAGATTTTGTTTTTATAACTGGGGATATAGCAAATTTTGGCCTAGCTTCAGAGTATCAGGAGTTCTTTGAGTATTTTCTCGCCCCGATGAGCGAGTCTCTTGGCAAGCTATGGGACGGAAAAATAATTTCTGTGCCTGGCAATCACGACGTCAATCGACATCGTTCACCTCATTTTTCGCCTGACCAAATCCTCGCAAGCGTTGGAAATTTATTCGATCCAACCGAGGCTGGAAAATTATCGCGGGCGCAGTTCGCAGATCGATTTCAGGATTATATCCAAAATGACACTAGCGGCGTACCAAATAACTGGTTAAATACTAAGGATGGGTCATTTGCGATTAAGGCAGCGGTTAGGAGCAGCAACGTTGGCATCGTCGGAGTCAATACCGCGTGGCTTTCGAAAGATGACAAAGATCGACATAAACTTACGCCCGGGAAACATTTGCTCGATGACGCATTAAATCAACTGCAGGATTGCAAACTGAAAATCGTGCTCGGTCATCACCCCATTGATTGGTTGGATGACGGTCAGGCTCAAATGATAAGAGTGCTATTGGGGAAACATTCATGTCTTTATCTGCATGGGCATCTGCATGAAAACGATGCACGCTATGACGACGGTGGCCGAGGTGAATTCCTAGCTATACGATGTGGATCCGCATTTCAAGGTAGAGCTGACGATAAGCCGAGATGGATCAATGGATTGATGTGGGCTGAAGCAAATATCGATGAACGCAAAATTGAAATTAGACCGTTTCATTGGTCCGTTCAACATGAGGAGTGGAAATTAACTACAGATGCTTTTCCTAATAAATATGAGACTATGGGGAAATGGACATTCCCTTTGCCAGGATCGAACACTCACCATGGTCATCAAATTCCCCCGAAAGCTCTGTCGAAATCTACCGCGCGGAGCCAGAATGAATATTTGCCGCCCGGATGGGTTCTGGTCGATCGTCAATTTATTGAAGAGCGGATGGGCGAAGTTATAGACGAGCGGCTATTACAATTTTTTGATGGAAGTCCTCCGACGTGGCGGATTGCCTTGTCATCTTTTGTACCGCAACGTGAGCTGGTAGAAAATTTACGATCAAGATTTAATCACCTTGATGACGCTGTGAAGCCTTCCGTTATTAACTTATTAGGACCAAGTGGAGAAGGTAAATCAACGGTATTTTTTCAAACGATAGCAAAACTAGTTGTAGAAGATGGTTGGGTCGCGCTTTGGAGGTATAATGATCTTGCGCAAATTGATGTTATGGCGATTCAAAAACTATTCTCAAAATATCAAAAGTTACTTGTAGCCATAGATGACGCGCATTCACTTGCATCTCGCTTTGCCACCGGACTGTCGCGTCTAGGAAGAGCCCCTATCGCACACTTTCTACTTTGTTCCCGCACGCTCGATTGGCGAGCCGAGGTGAGAGAAATGGGCTCAATCACCGTAGCTTCTGATTATCAAGAACTAACTTGCCACGGAATTAGCCCGTTGGACGCTTCTTTGATCGTTAATGCGTGGGCTCATTTGGGCAAAAAAGGCTTGGGAGCGCTGGCTCATATTCCACTTAGTGATGCGGCGGACGCGCTGCTAAAGGCATCTCGGGATACTGAAAACGATCTGGAAGAAGGCGCGTTTTTTGGAGCGATGCTACAACTGCGCTATGGAGATAAGTTGAAAGACCGTATTCGAACGGTTCTTTATCGCCTAAACGCCATACAGGAATCCGGACCACCCGTCTTGGATGCCTATGCAATTATAGCTGCGATGCACGCTGAAGGACTGCGTTTCTTATCGACCCCCGTATTGGCAGAGTACTTGGGGCTACCTGCATCAGATTTACAAAAAATGGTAATGCGACCACTTGCAGATGAGGCTTTGGCCGCTGGTGGAGGTCGTTTTTTGCTTTGCAGGCATAAATCGATCGCCAAGGCCTCCATAAGCGTTCTGCGTGAAACAAATTTGTTCCTGCTTACGCCTGAAAATCAGCCAGCTTGAGTAGGCGATAGGGCATCGGTGTTGTTGTTGTCGCGATGACGGCGAGGCGCGGGATCATGTTGACGAGATCGTATCGTCGGTTGAAGCGGTATTCGAATTCGGCGAGG
>DATBQC010000683.1:0-1505 GCA_036561065.1 Methylobacter sp.
CACCGGCAAGCTCGACGAGCTGACGCTGACGATCGATCGGCCGAAGCTTTCGCCGGAGGACGTGAAAAAGCTGATGGACGCGCAGCGCAACAATCACATGAGCGAATGAACAAGCCGCGGCGAGTCGACATGGAATAGGCGCCCCGTTCCATGTCGACTGGGCGGCGGGCGCGTCACTTGTGAGATGGATTTATGCTTTGAAAAAAGTTAGCTAAATTGGTTTAGTAAGAGTGCGGACAGTAATTTTATTTACAACGTTCTTCTTAGCAGAAATAACCATTGTCCGTTTCTAAGTTGCGGCGCTTTGACGACGCGCAGAGTTATCTCTCAGGGCCACCTTTCACCGAAGTCCAGATTTTCTTGACGAACTTACGCGCCTCCTGCAACTCCTCATCGGTTTCCAAATTCCGCTCTTCAAGCACTTTTTCAACGAAAGCCGGACCGTGCGAGGCTTCGACACTTCGGCAGAAGCCTTCCAACTCGCCAACAGGAACAATCCAGAGGCCGATCTCTGAACACTTCGCCATGATGTCGTCAAAGTGCTTAATCGTGGGCGCACCCTTAAAGCCGCTTCGCCCCGCTTGCTTGATAGCATCCCAAGGAGATACGCTCTTAAATATATACTTAATACTACGCTCTGTCTGTTTCGGAAAACCGCCAGGTCCGGCGACGGATTCAAGTTCCCTTTGAATTTGGCCTTTGATCTGCTCGGCAGTTAGAGGCGGCCGGACTTGCTCCACACCAGTTTTGACAGCCTGCCAGTGATGCGCAACATCTGGCCAGCGTCCGCCAAGAGTTTCAAAGAGTAGCTTGAACGTAGCTTCCTCGCTCAGGACATCTATGTCAGAAATGGTCGAAACGGGCACGTTCAAAGCCCGAAGCGTTTCCGCCAGCTTCGCCATCCTATGCTTGCCAGCGGCATGAATGAACAGAACATCAGGCTGCTGATCTCCAGAAATTACTTTCGTATTTAGCAACGAGCTGTAGAATAGACAGTCGCTATCTGATTCTGTTATAATCACATGGTTGTAAAAAATGCCGTCGAGAACGCGGGAATAGCGAGTTAGGGTGTCACTCGCGATCGCAGCGGTCTTATCTTTACTAAGCTCCTTTACGTGATTGACATTTCCATCCCGCTGTATTCTGACTATTCTAAGTTTTGTGACGCCACTAGCCAAAAGTCCATCGAGTATATCGATGCTGTGTGTGGCAATAAATAATTGTGATTTTGCTCGTCGCTCTTTGGCAATATATTCTCCCAGCAGCCTTGCCTGTGGCGGGTGTAGAAAAGCCTCTGGTTCATCGAGGAACTGGATAGAGTGATTGTCCGCACTGAGAACATGCAAAAGCACTGTCGCAAAGCTCCGCATACCGTCTCCCTGCGAATCAAGGGGTGTTGCGGCCTTCAGCAGACGGTCAATATAGGACTTGTCGAGCTCATCTTCGGAGGGCCTCTTGTCAGGCTTCGTTCCGACGTACAAAGGAAAGCTCGATCCGCCGGCGCG
>DATBQC010000684.1:0-3602 GCA_036561065.1 Methylobacter sp.
TTTGTTTAGAAGCAAGTGTAGCTGTATTCTCCAAAACATCCAGGCCGGCCCACCCAGAAAGCTCTTTTAGTCGCGCAAACATCATCTCTTTAAAAACACTCTCCGGTAATTTATCCAGATACGGTTTAGCTTTATTTACTAATTGTGCTCGGCCCTCCATTTCGGATAGATTAAGCTCATTCGAGAAATGCCCGAAAAAATACTCCGATAGGGTATCAGCTGTCTGTATGCGACCAATAAATCCGTCGACTCCCTCCTCGCGGACCAGCGAATCGGGGTCATGGTTTTGTGGTAACAGCATGATGCGTATCTGTCGTCCATCTTTTAAGCTGGAAAAAGCCGACTCCATTGCTCTCCATGCCGCTTCCTGTCCTGCCTTGTCACCATCGAAACAAAACACCAGTTCTGATGAGAATCGGAATAATAAATCCAGATGCGCTTGCGATGCTGCCGTTCCTAAGGCTGCAACCGCATAATGAATGCCAAACTGGGCCAGGGCGATAACATCCATATAGCCCTCGACAATCAATATCCTCTGGGGCTTGGCATTCTTTTCCAAAAGCTCATATAAGCCGTAAACTTCTTTGCCTTTGTGAAATAGGGGCGTTTCCGGAGAATTCAAGTATTTGGGTAAGGAATCGTCGAGTACTCTGCCGCCAAAGCCTATAATCCTGGCGCGCTTGTCCCTGATCGGAAACATGAGCCGGCCGCGAAAGCGGTCATAGGGCTGCCCGCCTCCTTCTTTGTCAACCAATAATCCGGCTTCGAGCAATAGCTTTGGGTTAAATCGGGATGCCAGGGCTTTCCATTCGTCAGGTGCGTAGCCCAGCATGAAATCACTGGCGCAATCGTCGCTGACCCCTCTGCTTTTTAAATACTCAACAGCCCCTTTTCCTTCATCGCTTGTACGCAACTGCTCCACATAAAAGGCGGCTACCTGCTCCATCAGCATATAAAGGCTGCTTAAGTCTTCTTTCTTTTGCCCCGTTGACTGATATTCGATCGATTCTCTGGGTACTTCAACCCCGACAAATCCTGCCAAGTCTTCAACTGCTTCAACAAAATCAAGATGGCTAAAATCCATCAGAAAACTAATGGCGTTACCGCTAGCGCCGCAGCCAAAGCAATGGAAGAATTGTTTTTTTCGGTTTACGGAAAAACTGGGGGTTTTTTCGACGTGAAAAGGACAGCGGGCGACAAAGTTGTTGCCCGTTTTTTTTAGGGGGACGTGCGAATCAATCAAGTCGACAATATCAACCCGTACTAACAGGTCGTCAATGAACTCGCGGGGGATTCTACCTGACATGACTATGCTCCGACGGCAGGGCGGATGCAGGACGCCAAAAGTAGGTGCTTTACGACTTGCATGGATGCAGGAGGTAGAGCAATGCAGGAGTAATTGCCGAGGCGATGCCGTGAGTAGTTGCTGGAAAAATCAGAAAACGGCTATCCAGCTAGTGCGGCCTTGATTTTGGTGCTCACAACCGACATGTCGGCGCGCCCCTGCATTTTTGCCTTAAGCAAAGCCATGACCTTGCCCATATCCTTAACCGATTCAGCTCCAGATTCTGCAACAGCGTCTTTAACCATTGAATCAATTTCGGTTTCGGTCAGGGCTTGCGGCAAAAATTCCTGAATCACCGGGACTTCGGCTTCTTCAATGGCGACCAAGTCATCTCGACCGGCGTCAGCAAATTGACGGATAGATTCGCGGCGCTGTTTGAGCATCTTGTCCAGAACCTGGATAACTCGCTCATTATCCAGAACAATTCGCTCGTCGACCTCAACCTGCTTAATGGCGGCCAAAATCAAGCGAATCACGCCCAGTCGTGCTTTGTTGCCGCCTTTCATGGCGGCTTTCATCTCTTCCTTGATACGATCTGTTAACAAATCCATCGTATTAGCCTTAATTTTATAGTGCAGGGCGTCCACGACGTAAGTTTTTCAACGCATAACGCTCACGTGCTAATTTTTTCAAGTGACGCTTAACAGCAGCAGCGCCTTTACGTTTACGCTCGGCGGTTGGTTTTTCGTAAAACTCGCGGCGACGCACTTCTGCCAATACACCCGCTTTTTCACAAGCGCGTTTAAAACGACGAATCGCAATATCAAATGGTTCGTTTTCTTTGATTTTTACTGACGGCATTATTATTCCCGAATATGTTAATATTTAAAAAGTTAGGATCTTTCAATTCACTGAACAAACAGAACCCTCAATTATACCTTTACTTTTATAAATTTCAAAAACTCAATGTACGTTTTAGGCATAGAAACTTCTTGTGACGAAACCGGTGTCGCCATTTATCACTCCGAACACGGCCTGTGCAGCCATCTTTTATACAGCCAAGTCGACATGCATAGCGAATATGGCGGCGTTGTTCCCGAGCTGGCATCGCGCGATCACATTCGGAAACTGGTACCGCTGATTAAGCAATGCCTAAAGGAACGCAGGTTGACCGGCAGCGACATTAACGGCATTGCCTACACCGCAGGACCCGGCCTAATGGGGGCGTTGCTGGTCGGCGCGGCAACGGCCAGAAGTCTGGCTTGGGCATGGCAAATTCCGGCGATTGCCGTTCATCATATGGAAGGGCATCTGCTAGCACCGATGCTGGAAGAAAACCCGCCAGAATTTCCTTTTGTTGCATTGCTGATTTCCGGGGGGCATACCCTGCTGGTGCAGGTCGAGGGGATCGGTCGCTATCAACTACTAGGGGAGTCCCTTGATGACGCTGCCGGTGAAGCGTTTGATAAGACCGCCAAAATGCTGGGCTTGGGCTATCCCGGCGGGCCGAAACTGTCCGCATTGGCAGAACAGGGTACGCCGCAGATCAAATTCCCCCGCCCGATGACCGACCGCCCCGGCTTGGATTTTAGTTTCAGCGGCTTAAAAACATTTACGATGAATACGATCAACGCCTCTGGCAAAACCGAGCAAGATAAAGCAGATGTTGCCGCCGCATTCCAACAGGCGGTTGCCGAAACGCTCAGCATTAAATGCAAGCGGGCTTTGCAACAAACAGGCCTAAAAAGATTGGTCATTGCCGGAGGCGTCAGCGCCAATAAGCAAATTCGCGCCAGTTTGACCCAAATGGTAACCAAGGAAAATGCCCAGCTTTATTTTCCGAGGCTCGAATTTTGCACCGATAACGGCGCGATGATCGCCTATGCTGGTTGTCAGCGGTTAATGGCGGGACAGCAGCAAGGATTGGAAATTTACGCCCGCCCTCGCTGGCCGATTAGTGAGTTGTCATAATAGGCACAAGGTGCAAGGTGAGTTCGTAGGGCTGTTTCGCGCCAGCAAACCGCCAATCAACTCACAACGCCGATGACAGCCTGTTGCAGTTGCGGCGGATTGCCTGTCCGGCGAATCCACCCTACGATAATCCGCCTTACAATTTTATGCCTTCTGTTTTTTTATGTGCCTAGCCAAAAATGGTCTGATTTTTTCCATCATTAAACTAAAAAACATTTCTTTGTTTTCTGGATGCAACTCGTCACCAGGTTTTACCTTTAAGCTTTCACATGCATATTTATAACAACTTGATTTATTTCTCGGGAATCATTTAGTTTGACAGCTATCGGCATGGCGTAACTAACTG
>DATBQC010000685.1:0-4314 GCA_036561065.1 Methylobacter sp.
TACACTTCACTGCGTTCTGCACATTCACATACCATGCTTTTTACCCAGCTATCCTACAAATAGTAATTACGACAAAATAACCCGGTAGCTAATATTTAAAAACTAACTGTTTATATGCGGATCAAGATGAACAATATGCCCATGATCATCAAAATAAACAGTAATCATGGCTACATTTCGGCACTGCTGCAATTCATCGGCCTTGACTTGATAAAACGCGCACAGCTCCGTATCGCTGACAATCTTGTGCGCTGCCGGAAGTGTCGCCCTGCTCCGTAAGGTACGATACAGTATCCAGCACAACCAGAGCGCACCCATAACCAGCAAGGTTACAACGTATATCTGCATCAGTTCCAGCAGGCTTTTGTAGCCGCCAAACCAGCGCATTTCGTTGATCATCTTTTTATCGCCCAGCACCCAACTGCTTAAGGTGACCAAGGGGATCAGCAAGTAAATCCACATCACCCAACAGACAGCCCAGACAAATAGAGCCCCTGCCCTTTTTTGCACACTTTGCAGCTGCGGGGCGTTAATAATGTACTCTTTCATTTCTCGCGCAAACCTCTGTCCACTGTGACCCAAATCGCCCGTTGGCCGCGCTTCTTTTTTATTGCCCGTATCGAACCGACTATGGTCGTGCCGACGTTGATCAGCCAGTACACGATCGGATACCAGACCATCCAGTAATAATACCGCGCGACGCCGCCGGTACGGGATTCGTAATGCGAATCGATGAACAGGCTGACGCCAAACTGTATCAGACAGGTCAGGCTCAGCAGCATACTGGTCCAACTGGGGCTAAGATCGTGCAATGATTCGTTGGTCGATTCGGTGAACAGTTCCACCGGCGCGTAGAGTAAATGCAACAGGATCAAAAACGCCCAGAAGATGCTGATCAGACATTCGCCGTATAACAGCCACATGCCGCGAGACGACCAGCGAAACAGGTCGCGAAAATAGCGCAGCAACACTTCGGTTCCGCCCTGAGCCCAGCGCATCCTTTGCTTCCATAAACCATGCAGGGTTTCCGGCATCAGCACCCAGCACAAGGCGTTCGGTTCAAAATAGATCGACCATCCGGCCAGCTGTAATTTCCAGCTGATGTCGATGTCTTCGGTAACCATGTCGTTGCTCCAGAAACCCACGTCGTACAATGCGGATTTGCGGAATGCAGCAATAACGCCGGAGACGGTGAAAACCTGCCCGTAAGACCGTTGCGCCCGTTTGATCATGCCGACGATGGCCGAGAACTCGCCAACCTGAATTCGCCCTAATAGCGTGGAGCGATTGCGGATGCGCGGGTTGCCAGTGACTGCGCCGAGACTTGGATTATCCAGAAAATGCCGCACCATCCAGGCGATGGCTTCGGGAGCCAGCAGTGCATCGCCGTCTATGCAAATCAGGATTTCACTGTTAGCCAGCAATGCGGCGGTACGCAAACCCATCGCCTTGCCCTGATTGGTGTGTAAATTGACCACCCGAAGCTGGCTATGTTGTTCTGCCAGCTCCTGCAATATTTCCAACGTGTTGTCTTTGCTGCCGTCATTGATGGCAATAATTTCGAATTCCGGGTATTTTTGGCGCAGCAAAATTTCCACGGTTTCACGTACATTCTCCCCTTCGTTATAACAGGGGATCAATATGGAAACAGGGGGCTGCTCCGTTAATTCGGGCAGATGTTCGACGTTACCCTGCTTACGCCATTCATGACGGAAATAAAAAATAAGCGCGCCAAACATCCAGATGTAGGCCATAAACAAAGGATAGTAATAAATAAATCCTTCGATAGAACTATCCAGCGGCTGCCATGCCGACGCAAAACCATGCAACTGGCTCTGGACGGCTACACTCAGGCTCTGCAATGAGCTGCTCATGGTTTTTCAGGACGCATAAAGTCGCCAGCCCAACTTGGGTTGATTATAAAATTCATGACTAAGGCGAGACGGGAAGTGAAAAATGTTGTTGTAAATCGCTCAATCGAGGCTGATCCTCAAACACATTATCGGGATAATAACCAATATGATTGGCTCCCAGTTTTTTCATTAACTCCAACTGTTCGATAAAGATCGGCATTGGAATTTTCTGTTGCGTTTTCCAATTGACCGATTGCAGCTCGAACACTGTTTTTTTAAGGCCATCAGGGTGTTTGGCCGCTGCTTTTACCAATTGCGTAAGCCACTGTTTCGGATTTTTCGCATCTTCCATAAACGGCATTGCTTCAATTGCAACGTAATCGTAATGCGCCAAAAAGGACTTAAAGGACTGGGCGTACCATTCTTCGCTGTAAGGCTTCAACAAGGGTAGCGCATAAAAATTACGCGCAGTCTTGATGCCCGGCCGGTATATGCGCGCCCGGCTGGCCAGCTCGTCGGTAAATTGATTGATCAACTCGGTTTTATGCTGCGCCCAAGCCATCCGCGATTTGCTGGTCGCATGCAACTTTTCAAATTGATCGGACAGGCCCCACGCCTCTTTGGTAAAGCTTAAGGCCAGCGGCGATACATCCTCATAATCCGATAAAATGCCGTCGTCATGAAACAAGATGCCGTCAAAATTACAATGCTTGGCCAAATCCTCGTAAATTTCCGCCACATACTGGCGCGCTTCGGGATTGAACGGCGACAATCGTTTATAAATATGTGTAGAATTTTGCGCTTTGCCGTCCCGCCATTCCTGAACATACCACGATTCCGGCGCTTTGCCCTGATAAGCCATAATCGGCATCCAGGCATAAACGCTAACTCTAGCTTTGGTTTTTAATTGCCAGGCAACCCGACTGAACAAATCCTGTTTTACCGGCAAATGGCGGTTGGGGAAATATAACGCATCGGCATTGCCATCACCGTCAGGATCGGTATAGGCCTGTAAAAAGACAGTATTGATGTGCATGTCTTTGATGCGCTGAACCACAGCATCCAGATTATGCTCGGTTTGCTCAGGGTCTTTATCGTAAAGATAATCCATATCCAGATGCGCTACTCGCAAAGACTTGACGGTACGCATCCCGGTGACCAGTTCTGCAAATTGGTCGACATTCGGATTATCGACCATGATCAAGCGCCGTAGCGCGCTTATATCCGCCAATGTGTTAGAGCCATCGATCAATCCCATGGTCACCGGCATTCCCGCTTCACGGGAGGCCTGCACGGCGATTTGATTATATTCTCCGTATGGCCAAACCATCACTCTGGGTCTGATGCCCGCGTGTTGAAAAATGAACTCGGCACTTTTCAACAGCGCGCCATGAATTCGTTCGCGGTACTGCTCATCGGTTTCGTAAACCAGCATCGGATCGTCATACAACCGGGTAACTGCCGCAGCCTGCGAATTGGCTTGCGGATTGGCATTCACGCCTTTATGCAGATCATAGCTGTGCGAGGCGACCTCGACCAAACCGGACTGCACCATCTCTCTTACCTGATCCCAACTGAGCAACGGCTTACCCGGCTCGTCGGCAGTGACGTTGCCGTCCATCCAGGTACCCACTAGGGCAACCGTGGAGGGGTAATGGTATTTTTTTAAAAGCGGAAAAACGCGCGTGTAAAAACTGAGATAGCCGTCATCAAAGGTCAATACTACCGCTTTGTCGGGCAAAGACGATTTGCCCTCAGCAGCATCAAGGATGTTTTGCACACTGATAATTTTGTAGCCGTTCTTTTTTAACCACACCAGATGCTGCTCAAGACGCTCAA
This sequence comes from Methylobacter sp., assembly GCA_036561065.1. Classification (GTDB taxonomy): domain Bacteria; phylum Pseudomonadota; class Gammaproteobacteria; order Methylococcales; family Methylomonadaceae; genus Methylobacter_A. The sequence continues at coordinate 3,693 of DATBQC010000685.1, forward strand.
CACCGACATCCATCTTATTAAGAGAACGTTGGGCATCTTCCGCAGTCGGTATGTCGTGATAATTGAGAATCAGAAAGTGAGATTCTTTGGCCGATACGGTGCCGAAAAAACCGATCAAAACAATCAACAGGAATAATTTTTTTAAGTAATTAACTGCGGTAACGGGGGTAAAAAAAGTCATGATATCCGGATTGCAAAAAGAAAAACTCACCAACGGGTGACTATATTAACTGAAAAAAGCGCAATCCGGATTGAATAATAAGTTGGTCATGATTATACAGCTAAATCCCGGCCGCAAAACCCGTCCAACAGCCTGTGTGCATGTGTGCTCAGTTAAAAATCAATATCCTCGTCATAAAAATCACCGAGCTGTTCTTGCAGACGTTTTTTCTCCCAGTACAGTTCAATTTTTCTGCGCGCAGCCATCTTTTTTGCCGCCTTCTCGCTTTCGTTAGGAAGCGTTATATATTCATTGCTCAAACCCAAATCGAGGCCTTCAATATCAAGATCGACATCTTCTTTGCTTTTGTCGACACCGACGTCAGGCGCGGATTTATCTGATACGGATTTAGATGCTTTCATAGTCGTTATTAATCTAGCCTTAAAAAACTCACTTTTTAAT
>DATBQC010000686.1:0-2190 GCA_036561065.1 Methylobacter sp.
GAACCGAGCGCTCGGAGCCCCAAGCTAATGCCGCCAGCCAAGTTAACACCGGCAATCAGCAGGCAGATGCCCCAAGACCTGCTGCTACCGTTGAATCTGCACCTGCACCCAAACCGGTTGAAGTGATTAGGCAAGAAACGGAATAACGACCGGGGCGTTTGATTTTGCCCTCCTCCACCCCAAAAGGTACGTAACGCGTACCTTACTTACTCAGTTTCCACGTAGCTCGTGGGAACTGGGTATATTCATTTAGCGAATTTTAAACCAGCCCTTCTTCTTCCTTCATCGCTTTTTGTACGGCAGGCCGCACAGAAATTTTGGCGACATAGTCTGCCAGTACAGGCCAGCGGGAAATATCAACACCGACATAAGCTCCCCAACCTAGCGTGACAAACAAATAAGCATCGGCCATGGTAAAGTGCTCGCCGAGCAAAAACGCCCTTTTAGAAAGGTGCTCGGAGACGGTTCCCAGACGCGAAGTCAGTGAAGTAATCGCCATTTGTTTAAAGGCTTCAGGCGTAGCGGAATTAAACAACGGTGCAAACCCTCCTTTATGAATCTCAGTTGAAATAAAATTCAGCCATTGTTGCAACTGGTAACGCTCGAACGTACCCGCCAATGGGGCTAATTTTTTATCCGGTGCCTGATCTGCAAGATACTGAACAATAGCGGGACCTTCCATCAGCTTGTTGCCGTCGTCAAGGATCAGTACCGGCACGTAACCGTTAGGATTTATCAGCCGGAAGTCCTCCCCTGTTTTGGTGCGCTTAGCTGCCAAATCCACTTCAATCAATTCAATCGGCAGTTCCGCTTCACAGGCTATGATATGGGGCGACAAGGAACATGTGCCTTTGCTGTAATAGAGTTTCATGGTTTTTCCTCTGAGCTGTATTAACAAACAAGACTGATCAGTCTTTGGCCGCTTCAACTTGGAGCACGATCTTGACATCATCAGCAAGGGCAGGCGCATACTTATCTACGCCAAAATCAGATCGCTTGATAGTTGTGGTTGCATTGGCTCCGCAAATATTTTTCATGGCGATCATATTCATTCCGCAGTGGAAATAATCTACCACCAAATGCACCGGTTTGGTAATACCGTGCAAGCTTAATTTGCCATCAACGGCAACAAGTTGATCTTTATTAAAGCTCAATTTATCCGAGGTAAAGGTAATCAATGGATAACGCTCAGCATCAAGAAAATCTCTGCCGCGCAGATGCTCTTCGAGGTCGGCAAGACCGGTACTGATTGATGCTGTGTCGATTGTGACTTGAATACTGCCGCTTGCAGACTCCGGGGCCAGCATCACTTTACCGCTGGTTCGGTTAAAACGACCCCGTTGAATCGAAAAGCCCAGGTGATTAATTTCAAAGCCGGGAAAGGTATGACGGGGATCAATCGTATAAGAATCAGCAGCAGCGACAGGCAGGCTTAACGTAGTACCTATAATCAGGGCGAGTATGGTTTTGTTCATGACAAATTCTCCGTGTTAAATAGGGTTAAATTTCCCCTAAATCTTGGTAAACGTCAACATAACTGATGCAGGGCATGTCTCTGCGCGCCGGATGGCGAGAATCAATCATCCCAATCCACAAAGAAGGCGCATCCTACGCCGCACAACGTCATTCATGAAATGCAGCAGCTTTTTCTCCATCCACCTTCTTTAGAAAAGGCGCAACAACCAGCGAAGCCACGAACATAACGGCGATAACCTGAAACAGGTTATTAAAGGTCATCACTTCCGCTTCCCTCAACGCAAGTCCGGTGATTTGCTTTAACGCGGCCGAATCGGGATCAAGTAAATTCATTTGCGCCATCGACGCAGTTAATCCTTCCAGCATTTCCTGCGCCTGATAGCTGGTTGCGGTAACCGATTCGCGTAGCGTCGCATAATGTGCCTTGGTTAAATAAATCATCTGCGTGTTGGCGACTGCAAGACCTATCGCACCGCCCAGATTGCGCATCAGGTTATAAAGCCCGCTGGCGTTTTTGACTTCTTCGACCGGCAACCGGCCTAAGGCCAGAGTATTGATCGGCAGAAAACACAGCATCAAAGCACTGCCCCGGATAGCCTGAGGCCAGAAAAACTCCCAATAACCGGATTCGCCGGTTAAATTGCCATTCATCCATGAACCCAGCGCAAACAAGCTAAGCCCCAGACACAGCATCCAGCGCAAATCCATTTTTTT
>DATBQC010000687.1:0-5732 GCA_036561065.1 Methylobacter sp.
ATCCTGACGCCATAGGTTTGATTGGACTTTTCCACCGTGCTGAAACCGCCTACAACGGGATCTTGAGTGTCGGTATAATCCATCCAGTAACCGTAACCGACCAGATTGCCGTAATCCCCGACTTTATAATTGACATTCAGCAGCGGGGCGTTGACACGTTCATTGGTGCCGGTAAACGTTTGTACATTGCCGATATAGCCTGCGTTAACGGTTAGACCGAAAAGCTGTTGATTGTTGTGAGTAATCAGCACCGAATCATAGTTTTGTTCCATTTGCCGCCAACCGACGTTGCCGATAAACCGGTCGTCATCGAGCTTGATGCGTTGCCGACCGCCTTTGATCACCGTATCGGGAATTCCGGCATAGCTGAGCCATAACTGATTAAGCTCGCTTAGTTGAGGATCGAGAACCTTTGAATAAGCAGTAAAATTGTTGCGGCCACTGTTGTAATCTTCGTGCAGTGCAAAATTACCTGCATATTCGGCATAACCCTGGAGGCCATGAAATACCGGGGATAGTAAGCCTAGCCGCAAGCGCGTAGTGACTGCCTCGGCGGTTTTAGCATCTGGAGCAGGCGTCTGGTATTGATTGACGTTTTCATAACGCGTGTTTAGGTCAAACTTGACCGCGCCGTTTTTACCGTAATGATAGAAATTGAGCGCGTCTTCAACTTGCTGAGTTATGTCGGCCATGGCCGACCCACTCACGACAGAGAGCGCCAGCAATGATGCGGGGAATTTGTTTTTTTTCTGCGGCATAAAGCCTCCTGATGTATTAATTTAAAATGGTAACTCAGAGTAACGAATTGATTCACCACGAAGACACGAAGATCACGAAGAAACATCGTGTGATATTTCATGTTGGACGGGTTCCCAAGCTCCAGATTGGGAACCCGAAAGACAACTTCGTGTCCTTCGTGTCTTCGTGGTGAATAATTACCCATAATCTTGCTAATGCGTATGGTCGCATTCGGTCAAAAAGCTCAATATGCTCTCCCGGTATTTGTAGTAGTCGGGATGCTCCAGCAAGGCTTTGCGGCTGCGCGGCCTGGGCAAATCGATGGTTTCGATTTTGCCGATTTTGGCGTGCGGGCCGTTAGTCATCATCACCACCCGGTCTGCCAGCAGGATGGCCTCATCAACATCATGGGTGACCACAATGGCGGTGACATGGGTTCTTTCCCAGACTTCCATCAACACTTCCTGCAATTCCCAGCGAGTCAAAGAATCCAGCATGCCGAACGGTTCATCCAACAACAGCAGCTTGGGCGATAAGGCAAAGGCACGGGCGATACCGACCCGTTGCTTCATGCCGTTGGACATGTCACCCGCTTTTTTGCGTAGCGAATCGCCCAAGCCGACACGGGTCAAATAGTATTCGACGATGTCGTCGCGTTCCGATTTGGCGGCATGGGGATAGACCTTATCGACGCCCAACATCACGTTTTCAAATGCGGTCAGCCACGGAAACAAGCTCGGTGCCTGAAATACCACGCCGCGATCAGGCCCTGCGCTATCGATTTCCTTGTTGTCCAGGATAATAACGCCTTCAGATACGCTGTTCAGGCCGGCGGTCATTGATAACACGGTGGATTTGCCGCAGCCGGAATGGCCGATGATCGAGATGAATTCGCCTTTTTTCATTTTCAGGTCGAAGCCGTCCACGACCTTGACCGTGCTGTTGCCGTCGGGCGTCGGGTAAATTTTGGACAGCTGTGAAAACTCCAGGTAACGAGGACGCCCCAGGTCATCCTGCGCTGGTTTTAAAGCCGACTGATCGCGATCCCAATCGTTGCTGGTATTGGGCTTAACAGTTGGCAGGACGACTTTATCGGCGCTCGAACCCAAGTTTTTTTCGACGCCGATGTCCATTAAATAACGGGTTATTTCGGCGCGTAATCTTTTAAATTCGGCATTGTGGTTAAGCGCTGTCCTATCTCTGGGACGCTCGATATTGATATGAAAATCCGGGCCGAAGGTCGCATCGGGACCGGGATTAAGCGGGATAACCCGATCCGCCATGTAGATAGCTTCATCGACATCGTTAGTGATCAGGATGACGGTTTTCTTCTCCTGCGCCCAGATTTGTAAAATCTCATCCTGTAAATTGCCGCGCGTCAACGCATCCAGCGCACTGAGCGGTTCATCGAGCAGCAATATGTCGGGGCTGGCGGCCAAGGCGCGGGCGACATTGACCCGTTGCCGCATGCCGCCGGACAGTTCGGCGGGCTTTTTATCCATCGCTGCGCCGAGATTAACCATCCTGACATATTTTTCGGTATGCGCTTTACGTTGCTCGACTGGCCAATGTTTGAAAATCTGATCGACCGCCAGCGCCACGTTTTCAAATACCGTCAGCCACGGCATCAGCGAATAGTTTTGGAACACCACACCGCGATCCGGGCCGGGATCGGTAATCGGTTGGCCTTGTTTCAGCACCTCGCCGCTGTCGGCCTGAATCAGCCCGGCAATGGTTGAAATCAGCGTGGTTTTACCGCTGCCGGAAAAACCGACAATGGCAACAAATTCGCCTTCTTTAATGCTCAGGTTGATGTTGTTGAGGATGGATGTCGCGCCATAGTTTTTGCATACACCTTTTAATTCCAGCAAAGGCAGTTGGGCGTCGTTCGATGGCTCGGGCGGCTTGTTTGGCATGTGTTTAGTCACAATGTTAAGGTTCACGACGGACATTTCAGCTCCTGGTTAAACATAATTATTCGGTAGGGGGCAATCCCTTGTGGTTGCCCTGATACACCACGAATTTTGGGCAACCACAAGGGATTGCCCCTACGGGCGTGGATAAAATTAATGGGTTAAAGCGCCCTACCGAAAGAGAATAGGTTTTGTAATGACTGCATGATGCGATCCAACGCAAAGCCGATCAGCCCAATGGTAAAGACCGCGACCATGATCCGGCCTAATGAGTTGGAACTGCCGTTCTGGAATTCATCCCAGACGAACTTGCCCAGCCCCGGATTTTGCGCCAGCATTTCCGCAGCGATCAGCACCATCCAGCCCACGCCCAGCGACAAACGCATGCCGGTAAAGATATAAGGCAACGCGGACGGCAAAATGATTTTCTTGATTTGGGTGCTCCAGTTAAGGCGCAACACTTTGCCGACATTAATCAGATCCTTGTCTATCGATGAAACGCCGACAGCGGTATTGATAAGGGTCGGCCAGAGCGAACACAACGTGACGGTAATCGCTGAAGTCAGGAAAGATTTTTCAAACCAGGAGCCATCTCCGCCGACATACACAGCGCTGACCACCAAGGTGACGATAGGCAGCCAAGCTAATGGCGATACCGGTTTAAAAATCTGCACCAACGGGTTGATCGCGGTGTTAAAGACCGGGCTCATGCCGCAGAATAGACCGAGAGGTACGGCGATCAGCGTAGCAATCACAAAGCCTGCAAACACTGTGTATAGACTGGTGAAAATCTTGTCCAGATAGGTGGCCTGGCCGTTATAGGGACGTACTTTGATTTCAGCTGCCGGATCTTCAGCATGTTTTTGCTCGTTACGGGCTTGCTGGCGTTGGTAATACTCGGCTTCTTTGGCCCGTTCGGCGTAATGGTCGTCCAGCAATCCTGCTGCTTCGTGCCAGACCGCGACCGGGCCGGGAATAGCGCCCAGGCTGGTGTTGACCTTGGAAGCGGAAAAGCTCCAAAGCCCCAAGAAGACCATAAAAGCGAGTATCGGCACGCCCATGACCAGCCATAATTGGCGGATTTGCAGCGAGGGATTTTCTCCGGCGGCTATTTTTACCAGAGGAACAAACCAGGTGAACCCGGTTATGTTTAAAAACTTTATCAGTCGGTTATGCATGGTCGATACCTTTAAAAGCAGGTGAAAGGTAAAAAAAGGTGCGTCCTTGCGCCAAATCAACGTCCATTGTTTCTAGGCACTCACACGTTTAATTCAATTGTTCCCACGCGTAGGGCAATCCCTTGTGGTTGCCCAAAATTCGTGGTGTATAGGGGGCAACCACAAGGGATTGCCCCTACAATTATTCGACTACCTTGCCGCCGACCACTTTTTGCTTGCCCTTAAGACCGATAGCAAACTTAGTCAGATAATCATTAGGTTTGCTCGCGTCGAAAGTCACGCCATCAATGAAGTCTGCACTAGGCGGCTTGATGCCGGTTTCGCTGTCGCTAGGAAAATCTCCGGCTTTCGCTTTGCCTTCGGCAACCAAAGCTTTAGCCGCAGCCATGTAGATATCAGGGCGATATACTTTCTTAGCTGTATCCAGATACCATGAATCGGGTTTGAATTCGTTGATTTGTCCCCAGCGGCGCATTTGGGTCAAGCTCCAGACCGCATCGCTGTAATAAGGGTAAGAACCGTTATGGCGGAAGAACACATTGAAATCGGGCAAGTCGCGTTTATCGCCTTTTTCATACTCGAACGTGCCGTTCATGCTGTTGGCAAGAACCTCGTAATCGGCACCGACATATTGTTTTTGCGACAGCATTTCCACGCCTTCGTTACGATTTTTGTTGTTTTCCGCATCCAGCCACATCGATGCGCGAATCAACGCCTTGATGACCGCCTTATGGGTATTGGGATATTTGTCGGCCCATTCTTTGTTCACGCCGAAGATTTTTTCCGCGCTGTTTTTCATCAGCTCGTAATCGCTGATCACCGGCACGCCGATACCTTTGAACACGGCTTGTTGGTTCCACGGCTCGCCTACGCAGTAGCCGACAATCGTTCCTGAATCCATAGTCGCAGGCATTTGCGGCGGAGGCGTGACAGACAGCATGGCTTCTGCGTCAATCTGGCCGGAAGTATCTTCAGGCGGTGCGTAGAATCCGGGTTTAATGCCGCCGGCCGCCAACCAGTAACGCAATTTCATATTGTGCGTGCCGACCGGAAAAGTCATCGCCATGTTGAAGGGTTTACCCGCACTTTTGTATTTTTCCAGAACCGGTTTTAGGGTATCCGCTTTAATCGGATGTACCGGCTTGCCGTCTTTCATCGGAATCTGCGGCTTCATTTGCTTCCAGACATCGTTGGATACCGTTATCGCATCGCCGTTTAAGGTTAAGGTAAAGGCGCTGATAATATCGGCTTTGGTGCCATAGCCTATAGCTGTGCCAAAAGGTAAAGTTGCCAACATATGGGCACCATCCAGTTCGCCGCTGACGACGCGATCTAACAAGACCTTCCAGTTGGCTTGCGCCTCAAGTTGTACGGAAAGACCTTCATCTTCGAAATAGCCTTTTTCCAAAGCAACTGCCAAAGGCGCCATATCGGTCAGTTTGATGAAGCCAAGTTTAAGGCTGTCTTTTTCCAGTTTTTCAGCTGCGTAGACACCGGTTGAAAAAGAAAAGGTTGATAACGCAGCCGCAGCAACGAGCGCCGTAACCAGTTTTTTGATGGTAAGTTGTCCGGTTTGTTTCATATTGACCTCATCAGGTATAAAAAAATCAGCAAAAAAAAAGCGCCACCCTACGGAACACTGATGTATCCAGCCGGGTAGACGCCTTTGTCTGTTTGGGTTCGCCATTGAACCGATGTTTTTTTAGTGCCCCATCGTTGGAGCCTCTGTATTGTTTAGAGCAATCGTTGTGCCAAAATTTAAAAACGCTTATTTTATATATTTAAGCTAAAAAAAAACAGTCTGTTATGCTTTATTCCTGGCATAACAATGTAGTTGGGGGTTATGTCGGTTATGCATCAATTTTGTGCATCCGACCGACTATTTGCACCAACGATGATAAAA
>DATBQC010000688.1:0-4133 GCA_036561065.1 Methylobacter sp.
CCGCAAGCATTATGCGATTATTTGTGGATTGTAACGCGAATTATTCAGCACTGCTACATACTTGATTCAGCATAAAAACCGCTGAAATGGCTTAATTGGTATCAGGCTGATTGCGTACCAATTGATCGTCGGCGCAATAGAATGAAGCACTGACTTGGAGTGAACTGATATTTTTACATACTACAGGCATTAGATCTCGATGTTTGGGATGAGGCTTGCACTCCACCCCAAACGTTTTAATGTGACCTATCCTTTAAGAATTTGGCTAGAGAAACCCGGCGGACAGGGTAATATACCCGCGACCGCCCTGATATAGGCTCTAACTCTGCTGTTGTTTTTCCAGCAAATAATCCAGCCAAAGATTAGACAGCTTTTCCTGCACAGTATTTTGCCGCAACCTGGCATTCAAATGCGGAAAATCGACCTTATCCAAATCCTGATCTTGGTTGTAGCAGGAGTACACGAACACTTCTTTGCCGGTTTCGGCATCGACATGCTTGCACAAGCATTGGGCGCAAATGCCTTTCATCATGCACTGCATCGGCGAGTTGATCGAACCAATCGCGTGATGCGCTTTGTTCAGATAAGGCTTCAATACATCGAAGCGTGCGCTTTTCACCGCTGCCATCATCCGGTCAGAACCGATCACGATCAGGTGATCGACATCGGCCAGTGAAACAGGCTGCTCGCCTAATTCGCCGCGGGCGTAAGCCAGCATACACTCCAGAATATTGCCGACAAAAGTCTTGTCCTGCGGGCGGGTCGGCGTGATGGCGGTGACGCCTTCACCCTTGTCGACCGACCAGATGATAATGTCTGCGGCGGCCTCAACGTCTTCGACCTTGAACCTGTCTTGCGCGTATTTGTAACCGGCAAAATAAATCACCTTGTTGCCCGCCGCTCTTAATGCCTTGCCGATGGAGAACAATACCGCGTTACCCAATCCGCCGCCGAGTAACAGTACGGTTTTTCTGGTCGGGATGTCGGTCGGCGTGCCGGTTACGCCCATGATGACCAATGGGTCGCCGACTTTCCAGGTGGCGCACAGCCGCGAGGATGAACCCATTTCCAGCGCAATCAGCGAGATCGTGCCTTTTTCCTTATCGACTTCCGCACCGGTCAGTGCCAAACCTTCGGCAGCCAGCACCGTGCCTTCGACGACAGGCGCAAAGGCTTCGTAGTTTTGGACGCGGTAAAATTGTCCGGGATGGAATTTTTCCGCTGCCATCGGCGCTTTGACCACGACTTCGATGATTGTCGGTGTCAGGCGGTTGATGGCTACGATAGTGGCTTTAAATGATTCATCCAATTGAGCGAACAAGGCTTTTAACGCCGCATCGCGTTCCGGCTGCCCGGCAGGACTTAATTTCGCCAATTCCTGTTCGAATAGCTTGACCACATAAGGGTAGCCGTTTTTCGCGCTGGCCATGGCCTTAACCACGTTGCCTGCGTAAACGGGATGGTTGTCGCCGTAGAAGCTGATGAATTTACCGTCTTTTTGGTAAGAGGTCAGCGGTGCAGGTTTGCCGAGTTTAGGCATGGCTTCATCGTGCATCGGTACCAAGTCAACCGAGTCGTTGTTCCATTCAGGCTGGTAGCGCTGGAAAAACCATTTGTCCATTACAAACGTGTCGGGGTATTCGCTTTGATAAATGGTGTTCGGCGATGTACCTGCTGCAACATATAAGCTGCGCAACGGCACGGTGACATTTTGTCCGGAGTTGTTCCAACGGCCTTCTTCCAATACCAGTTTTTCAAACTCGACTGCGTTTAAGTGTCCGAATTCGTCGGCTTCTGCGCCGAGCGGACTCATGCCTTCGGCCAGAGCGATGCCTTCTTCCAGCGCTTTGGCGATTTCTTCGTGGTTTTGGCGATACGCAGGCGCATCAAAAATGCCTTTGCGATAAAACAGCGTGACGCCGCCCCATGCTTCGACCAGCGATTGGAAATCGGGTAGTTCACCCTCCGCTTCGGCGCGTTGGCGTTCTGCGACGATGGCTTTGCCGTGCGCCAGGAATTCATCGAGTATGATGGTTTCTTCCTGGTCGTAACGGCTGCGCACGGATTGCTCGCCGTACATGTCAACCAGTGTTTCGTAGCGATGCAGGATTTTTTCGACTTGCACCGGATAATACGCCAGCAATTCGGTTGCGGTATCCATAGCGGTCAAGCCGCCGCCGATAACACCGGCAGGTAAGCGTACCTGCAAATTGGCCAGTGAAGAAGCTTTGGCCGCACCGGTTAACTGCAACGCCATCAGGAAATCCGAAGCTTTGCGTATGCCGCGCATCAGGTTGTTTTTCAGGCCGATAATAGTCGGTTGGCCTGCACCCGAAGCGATGCAGATATGGTCGAAGCCCATTTTCCACGCATCTTCAATAGTAATTGTGCCGCCAAAACGCACGCCGCCGTAAGAACGGAACGCCGCACGCCGTTGCAGGGTCAGGTAAATGACTTTCAGGAAGTTCTTGTCCCAACGCACGGTGATACCGTATTCGGCCACGCCGCCGAAACCGGCCAGAATGCGTTTATCCAGATCTTCGTACAGGTCTTGGAAGTTCTCAATCGGCGCAGGCAGATTGTCGCTGTCGCCGGTCAATGCTACCGGTAACGGCTCCAGTTTTAATCCGTCGATACCGGCGACGCCGAAGCCTTCATTCAACAAATAATGGCTCATCGTGTAACCGGCGGGACCTAACCCCACCACCAGCGCGTTTTTACCATTGTAAGGCAGCATGTACGGACGCTTGACGTTTAACGGGTTCCAGCGGGTCAGCAGACTGTAAATTTCAAAGCCGTAGGGCATGAACAATACGTCGGTCAGCACATTGGTTTCAATTTGCGGAATATCGACCGGATCGGTTTTTTGGTAGATACAGCCTTTCATGCACTCGTTGCAGATACGGTGGCCGGTGCCGGGACACATCGGGTTGTCGATGATAATCATCGCCAATGCGCCGATATTATCGCCTTGGCGTTTAACCAAGTGCATTTCAGATATTTTTTCGTCCAACGGGCAGCCGATAGTAGTCACACCCAATGGATCGACTTTGAACGTGTTGGTTTTTTTGTTGCGCATGCCTTTGGAGCAGGAATCGGTATCGCGCTCGTGGCAGTAAATGCAATGATTGACTTCGGACAATACCTGGCGCTCGTTGTAACGCGGGTCGGTCAGCTTGAAGCCGTCCCGACGGCGGCGATGTTCCTGCTCGCCCATCCAGGCCTTAAATTCGCCTCGGTCGACCAACTCATGCTCGACCAAATGGTCGAAGTCGCGCTTTTGCGGGAGCTTGAAGCTCGGCCAGTTCGCAACTACATCGTTATCCTGCTGTGCGACAAAGCTCCAGCGCAGCACGACGTCCATCAGGGCATTGATAAACTCGGCGGGGTCTTGCAGGCTGATGATGTCGGTAAATTCGCTTGCCGCTTCTTCATGTGCGGCGAGTTTGGCGCGCAATGCTTCGGCGACCAAATCTGCATTTTCGTAATCGCTGTCTTTGCCTTTTGCGACCAGCTTGTAATGACTGTACAGCAGCCCGATGGCCGCGCCGACCCTTGCTACGCGGTGTTCTGCGTCATCGTCCTGGTTGGCTTCGGGAAAACCCGCGTCGATCAACAGATCAAAACGATTCAGGATTGCGGGGATAGCCCAGTCACTGGCATCCTGGCCTTTAAAAAAGAACGCCAGCTTATCGACCACTTCATTTTTATAAGTAAAAATGGTATCGATTTCGTCCTTGATTTTTGCGCCCTGCGCCTGATGCTGTTCGGAAACATTAAACATCTTTGCGACAAACTGGCCGACATAAGGTCCCATACGTACCAGCAGATCGGAAATAGCCTCCGGTGACAAACCTTCACCCTGATTCTGGCGGTAAAGCTTAAATTCATTATGCAGCTCGGAATCATGGCGTTCAACCGACGCATCAAACACATCCAGCAGATCTTTCAGACGCGCAGAGTCATATAAATCGGGGTAGTTAAAGCCGGGAATGCCTAGGTTAAGAGTGTGTTGTTCCATAGTTCTCGAGATTGATTAGTTCGTTTGGCGATACAGACAGCATAAAAACAGGATTATCTGTACTTAAAGGTTTACCGGAAAGACAAAAATTAACCGCGTATTATAAGTAGAT
>DATBQC010000689.1:0-16780 GCA_036561065.1 Methylobacter sp.
AATTCCTAGTTATCTTGATTGAGTTCATGTGATTCACACCAAGTTTCATTTTCTGCTTCGCTGATTGGCCCATTTTCATGGAACGGAAAACAAAGTTGCTGTGCTGCCCATGGATAGATCCAATCGAGCTCTTCTTGTGATGATTCTTCCCAATCTGGCCTAAGTCGTCCATTTTCGTTTGTGACGCTCTTAGGTTTCATGGCGGAGAGAGCGGGATTCGAACCCGCGGTACCTTTTCAGATACATTCGCTTTCCAGGCGAATGCCTTAAGCCACTCGGCCATCTCTCCATTGTCACTGCACGCGAATTCTTCCTCCACGAACTCTTTCCAGAGACTTCATGAAGGGAAGAACAATTTTTACATCAGAATCTGCCGGAGCATCATCACCGCCAATTTTACGGATTTCGGAGATCAATTGCTCGACCGTGAATTCGGCTCCTGGTTTGTTCGTCAGGAAAATAGATGCGAGTTCTATATAGGTAACTATTGATTCAAGATCTTTTGGATATATTCGTGGCGCATCAATATGAGGAGGATCTACATTACCATCTTGATGGTCATATGACATCAATTGCCCCTCCGATGATGATCTCCGCCAGCTTCAATACGTTTTGCCTCGTCGCAGATAGAATCTACCATTGCAACAAAAACTTCCCAGTTCTCGGCATACTGATCTCGTAATTCTTGAGATTCTTCAAGGAATCTAAGATAACCTGCTGTTATTCTAGCTTCTTTCCAATTCCCAAGCATCACATATTCAATGCACTGACGACCGAATATCGAAGAAAAAATACATCGATTTTGTGCTTCGAAATATTCAACAGAAAGTCGAATAACTGCATCAATTCGAAACCGTCTTGCAGGCATGTCCTGCATGCATAATGATTGCTTGATGTCCTCCTCCAAACGGCCAATGGAGGAGGACATCATTCCCTTAGCAATTTTCTTGATGAAGTCGCTCACCTAGCCCATGCTCCAACATAGTCTTCCCATTCTGCGGGGATATTGTCTTGAGAAAAAATGGGAGAAGAGATCGGCAATGAGGCAGGCCTTTTTGGCCAATTGATGGGGAACATGCCGGATTCGTCACATGTCTTAGAATCTTTACGAGAATTGCAGGGACTGCAAGCGGTTACAATGTTCTCCCACGTTGTCCTGCCTCCTGATCGCCTTGGAACGACATGATCGTACGTCAGAAGTTTTGCTGGTAATTTCTTACGACAGTACTGACATGTGAAGTCGTCTCGCGCGTAAACATTTGAGCGTGAAAACTTCACACCGATCTTCTTCCGCACCTTCAATTTCTTGAGGCGGATGACTGCAGGCATTTTCCAAGTGACAGAAGGGGATGAAATAGTCTCTTCATATTCGGCGACTACTTCTATGGTCCCTTCATACTTCATCTTCACCGCATCCTCCCAACGGAGAATTTTGATCGGGAAGAACCAGGGGGTTAACAGGAGTGTTTTGTGGGACATGTCAACTTACCTCCGGTTCTCGCTGCATTGGATCCAGGTCATGCTGATCTCCTTTCACGTACAACACCTACGAGGAGCCAGAATACTCCAGCTTTCGCAAGTCAAAAACACCTTGGGACTGATCAGCAATACTATCCGGAGTAAGTGATCGTTCCTGATAAGTGCCCAGAGTGGGATTCGAACTCACACTAAACTGACCCTAAATCAGTTGCCTCTGCCAATTGGGCTACTGCGGCATTAGTGGACGCTCTGGGAGTTGAACCCAGTATTTCTCCGTGTCACAGAGACGTCTTACCGTCTGACCCAGCGTCCTTCTCGTAAATCTCATGCCATACTTCAAGTCTGAGAGACTTGCGGAATTTCAGCAGGCTCACTATCCCAATCCGTTATCGAAATAATGACATATTTGGCCTCTGGAGGCTTGCTTCTCTCTATGATATGCCTGGGGAGAGCAATAATCTGCATGGCTCGAAATAAATATTATAATGCCTGATTTCCATTAGTAGGCCCGGGTGGAATCGAACCACCATCGCTCGCTTATCAGGCGAGAACACTAACCGTTGTGATACGGGCCCGTGTAAGTTGTCTCATGACTGAGCGTGACGAAGAAGTGCTTCATTATAAAACCCAAGAAAATCAGCCTTACGGGTCAGAGTCGAGAAAATGTTCTCGATGTGGAACCCGATTATGGATCCCTGCAGATGGCATTTGGACTGATTGTCTGGAAGTGTGGGAAGATCCCCCAATTGGATTCAAAAATTGTTCTGAACGAACTATAAAAGAAAAACGCCGTTGGGATCTTCTTGGGGCGGTTATTTTTATCCAGAATTTAACTCGAGTTATCACTCCGTCAGGATATGCAGCTGGTATTACTGGGAGTGTTTTAACATCTGGAGAAAGTACGAAAGATCTCGACGTTATATTATATCCCCTTCAGTCTGGACTTGAAGATGAGCAGAGCCTCATGAAGGCTCTCGCAATGATTGGCATGAAACGAATTTATGGAGCTAATGAGATACATCAAATATGGCGCAGGAAGGGATCGTCAGACACGAAGAGGGTGGAATGTTGGAAATGGGAGCAAAAACGAGTGGATCTCTTCTTTCTGAAATGAAAAGTGGGCCCCGCCGGGTTCGAACCGACAACAACCCCGTTATGAGCGGGGGGCTCTGACCAATTGAGCTAGAGGCCCTATAAGATTATATTACATCCAATCATGAAGATTCAATATGATTTCCTGAAGCTTGGGCAACTTCCCGTTTTCAATAGTTATTGGGCGTCAGGAGCTTGCCATCCTTTAAATGTAGAGGCAGTATCAATTTGGATGCCATCGCAAAGAGTTTGGAAACGACAAGGATCTCCACGCAAATCAGGACATGTGCGGGTTCCAATTGAATATTGTAAACTTAAAAATTTCCCGAAAATATTAAATGCACGATTGCGGAAACTTGATGCTCAAGACCATAATGGCGGCATCATAACAGTTATAGTCCAAAATTATATTCCGGAAAATAAATACTTCTTATTTGGACTTATATATGATGAACGGAATCTATTCCGTCACATGCTCCCGCCAGTTCCTGAAGGGCTTCCTTCTGAAATTTAGTGGATTGGGTGGGACTCGAACCCACAGTGGACTTTCATCCCGCCAGTTTTAAGCCGGCTGTCTATGCCTATTCGACTACCAATCCATAATTTTCGCTGTCTATGCCTATTCGACTACCGATCCATTGTCTCAGTTTGGATTACGTGCGCTGACTGAAAATTTACAGTGGTCATGTTTTTGGATGACCAGGCGGCCATTTATTTGGCATCGTCAAATCTACGACGGGGATGTTCGCAATTTTGCAATGATCCCTTCCTTGAACCATGCCATGTGAGATATGACTTCCGACAAGCCAAAATTCATCACATCTTTCAATTAATTTATTATCTATTACTAGTCCCCGAGTTCTATTATTCGGTGTCTCCTCTATTATAGAGACCATCGTTATCCAAGAACACTCAGGAGCATATCCTTGCTCAAAAGCCCAAATAACCCAAGCTTTGGCAATGTATAAATTTTCGGCCCGCTCTTCAGCTGTTTCCGCCCACATCGGGGCGGCAATAAATACAACTTTCATACTACTAGTCACCGGCCTATGCGTTACTATTTCATGCTTCTTTGAATCACATTTCGGACAAAGGTGGCTATCAAATGCCTTTTGGCAGGCTATCGCCATATAATAACATGACCATTCGGGATCTTTACATTCTGAACATGGAGCCCCACATTCAGTATCATGAGACCATCCTGTATTCATGATACTGAATAAATTTTGAAAGCATCCGAGTGATAGCGCCAGGAATGGTTGTTAGAACTGGACTTGAACCAGTAACGCATTGCTTACGAGGCAATTGCCCTACCATTGGGCGATCTAGCATGTGGGCGCAGTCTTTTGGATGCTTTCAGCGCCGCGTCTTGGATTCGAACCAAGTAATCTTGTTGGATCCATCGGATCCCTCTGTGAAGGAGGGGAGTGATAGAGCCAGGGGAATGTGTTTCCTTGAACAGGGAAGTGGGACACCATGTCCCGCACGCGGCAAAAACAAATTTTACATTCAGCGATGGGGAAAATTCAACATCCGAGTATAACACCTAGATTGCTTTGATGCTTGTCCCTTAAACAAGTGCCTTTACCATTAGGCTACAGCCCCATTTTGGCGGAGTTGACTGGATTCGAACCAGCAAATTGCTTGTGAGGTGTTGTTTGGTGGGTGTTGAACTAACCTTGGGGGGAGTTCCCGGAATTGAACCAAGAAAGCTTGTTGGAACCATCGAGTGCCCATTGCCGGGCGAGTGGTAGTTCCGAAATCAGATGGGCCCGACGCCCAACTCCCCATAAATTTTAGTTTCTTCTTTCTGTCTGGTCTGATGATTTTTCGTGGGGAACCTAGGATTCGAACCTAGAAAGCTTGTGAGAACCACTGGGTGCCATGATTAATGGCGAGTAGTGATCCTATTTAGTTCTGCGTCAGATTTACCGTCTGATGGGCTGCCATCGCCCGATATTCCCCGTTACATGTCAATTTGTTTTTCGATCGAACCGCACCGAGTAACGGACCTAGGTTGGGGACCCCTTTGCTGGGGTCTGGACTTTTTTGCCAAAAGCTTGTGAGGTTCGCTGTATGGCGCGGTTCGATCGAAAAACTTGCCTTCGAACTTTACATTCGAAGCCTAAACTTGTTTCGCCCCTCCGGAGTAGACATTATAGCTTACCTTCTTCTTGCTTGTCAAGAATTCCTGAGCCGCTTTTGCAATAAATCCAGAAACTATTGAAATGAATGGTAGATGTTCTCCTCCTTCACAAGTCGGAGTTCCAGATTTTGGTTCGTCATCGATTCGAAATTCTTCATTCCAAATCACTCGACCGAACGTTCCGTCTGCAGATAGGGCACCATGGAGGCAGGGTTTTCTGTTGATATGGCAATAGTCTTGGACTAAGCGCCTACTCTCTCCATTATCGAAACAATCAATTACGAGATCAGTATTTGAACAAATTTCTTTAACATTATTAAGATCAAATTTATATGGAACGGCTTCAATGACCTTCCCGAACAGAAATTTGATCCCGTCCTTTAAGGCAATGGCTTTGTTTTTACTGACAGAACCTTTGAAGTGAAATTGTGCGAGCACATTTTTCATTTCGATTCTATCGAAATCACAAACTTTGAGATCCGCCTCGTTGCGAAGCAGATAAGTAACGTGGGATCCAAGAGCCCCGACTCCGAGAATAATGACTTTCTTTTTCATGGCGTTTATTATGAGAAAACCATAGAGGTTTCCGGATTCAATATGTCCAATTTGCATTTTAATTGGAGTTTCTAAGTTTGGATACTTTTTGAAAATATGCCAGCCACTGCATTAATCAAATTCACTCAGGGAATATCTGGCGGGATTCCTGGCAGAGCACTTGTCGGCAACGCCGGTTCTTCTGTGTTAATCCAAAATGGAAATGATATAGGAATAGGATCATGGCAACTTGATTTGACTTATACACCACCAGGTAGCAGTATCCCAATAGCCGCTCCCTTTGCATTTAGTGATTCTGCAGCACCAGTATCAGCTGTCTTCACTCCAGATGTTCGCGGTTGTTATCGATTCGCTTTAAAAGTTTGGAATTTTCCTAATAGAATAGGCAATCTTGCTGATATAGATATCAGAAACTTTGTCGTCCTGACGACAACAGGATTAGTAATCCCATCATATCAAAAGGATCCGGATTCTCTCCCAACTTTAGCCTCTGGCTTACCTGGTGCAAAACCAAATGAATTAAATATCAATGGCCACGAATTCGGTTGGGAAGGTTTGACCGGTGATGGGTTACTAGCTGATTCTATTGATAGGATAGAATTCCTTACCGCCAATCTGATTCCTCCGACTGCGTTAGTTAATGTTACTCCATTTACTGTTTTGCAGACTCAAAATATATTGATGATCGATACCTCTGTGCCAAGAACACTGAGTTTATATAATCCAGCAAATGGTGGTTGGTTTATCGCTAAAGATAAGACTGGTACATCATGGCAAAATAATATTACTCTTCATCCTTTTGCGAATGAATCAATAGAAACAGGAGCCCCTGGTGCAAATGTTTCTATTGGATCGCCATTCGGAACTTGGTTAATATGGACTGATAGAACTAATTGGTGGATAGGGGGAGTTGTTACTATATGATTCCATTGATTGGATATAGTAAATATTCAGCAGCCAATGATCATAAATGGGATTATATTTGGGTCGCTGATAGAAAATATATAGATAATACTGCAGCAGTTTCTATGTGGCTTCCTTTGAAGGGAAACCTAGCTTGGGTTGCAAGTGGATCACAACGCCCAACCTGGGCATTGGATGTTGGTTCCAAAAATCGTGGTTCCATTACATTTAATGGAATAAATCAATGTATGACATGTGAGCCTCTTGCTCAATATATTACAAATTGGCAAGAATATACCATCGGAGTTTTTTGTAAACTCCTTACATCTCCAATTACTGCCAATCTAGCTCCAGTTACATTTTCACTTAGTACTGATAATAACTCTGGCGTTGCGATACAAACTAGTTCTCAAGCAACAGACCAGCCAAAGGGATGGATGCTGGTTCAGCAAACTAGTGACGGCAGCTTAAATTTGGAAATACTTCCAACGCCAGCGGACAATAACTGGAATACATTATTCTTCTCTACGATAAGAACCATTCAAGACGGCGTACCCGCTTATTCAGTCTTATCAGCAACACAGAATTTAATTGATACTGCAACAATAAATAATGTACCCATTCGATATGATCAGAAACCATTAAATCTAGACAGAAGTACATTATGCGCTTTTCGTGGTAAAACGCTCAATGCGTTCTATAATTATAAAATAAGAGCTGTTTGCCTTGCGAAGCGACAACTAGCAACCAGTGGTGGGACTTCAGGTCCTTCTATGCGCAGTTGTTCAACCAATTTTTATAGAGAATTATAAATCAGACGAATTCTACATAAATTCGCTTTTATCCACCTTAAACTATTTACGGCGATGCTCTGCGACTTCTTCTATGGCTAAAGTAATTAATGCCAGAGGCCATATCACCGAAATAAAGAAACATGTGACAAGGCTACTTTTCGTCTCATTTGGCCTTGATATCTCACGAATAGAGAGCACGATGGCAAACAAGAATACGCTCAGAGCGTATCGATCAAAGAATCTGATCCATTCCATCAGTTCAATGGATTCTCAGACAACAATTTTTCGCCTGCGATTTCATTATCGATATAAATAAATGATTGGCCGCATCGGATGCAGCGATCTTCTCGAACAATCTTCCGACTCTGCTGGTCTCGTTGTACGAGAAGAATCCCGTGCTCGCAAGACGGGCACTGGGACTTATAATCGGATTCTTGATTGAGCCGCTTGAGTTCAGAATGCCGAACCCGTAGCGGCTCTTTCCAAATGTTCTTGCCTGCGTTGTCGCTCATCCACGAAATCCGAATGGAGTCTTGGGCCTTACACTTATCAAGTTGTAGGGCCTCGCCTCAGTTGCCTGGAAACGCTCGACGACAAAATCTCGCAGATCGACGTTTGGATCTATGGGGATGCCTGGAACACTTCCAGCTCGGATTGCTTCCGTGAGCCAACCGCGAACGTCTCCATCTGCCGCGTCCAAAGAGACAGGATCCGGCAAATCTCCGTTTTGGCCCGCATAAGTGACGTTGACTCGAGCCTCATTTGCACCGATCGGCGCTGTGATTTGATTTTCCATAACTATCCTTTACTTCAGGGAGAATCAAATCTACACCGTAGACAGATAGACTATCGGTGTAGATTTCTTCGAGAAAGTTTCGCCTCGAGTTGCTTGATTCTCGCGTTTTTGGCCTTCAACGCTCTTAGCGCTGATTCCGTGTTTATATACCAATCTCTGGGCCGGAAGTTACTGATTTCCTCGTCCGACCACTCTCTCCAGGATTTTGTTTTATTTGCCATGGCTTGCACCTATTAAGTACAAAGCAATAACTAAGCCAACTAATTGGGATGTTTTATTGCTTGCACTATGAATTTGGCTGTAATGCCAATAATCCAAATACTAGAGAATACGCCGAACGCAACCCACGGAATGGATGTTTTGGTAAACATATCTATGTACCCATGAAATCAAGGTGAATATCAGATGCTGTTTCAAGATCTGATATTCGTTGCTTTAGGTATTTATTCTCGTTCTCTAGCTCTGCCAATCTTGCTTTATATGAATTTTCTTGATATGGAACAGCTTCATAATTTTTACACTTAGCCCTGAGTGCATCAAGCTCATCAGCCAAGATGGTAAGTATTTGGCCAACCCAATGACGCTCTGCATACCAATGGAGCTCTTTAATGTTGATTTCTCCCATATCACAACTCACATTCCAGATAATTCTTTTAATTTAAAGAACCATGCTGGACGCACTTGAATTGGCGACACCACATAGTTATCGATCCATTTCACCAAAATGATAGAATCTGAAGAAATGATCCACCAGTCTAGCCGTCTACCGAGAGCTGCTTCGATGGCTTTAAAAGTGGTTATATCAGTATCGGATGGATAGGGAATTCCGTTACCTGGATGGCTGTGGGCAAACCCGGAAATTTGATGTCGATTATCCCAAATGAAATCCCAAAGGTCTCTGCTATCGGGAAGGGATCCGCTGCTTCTTCCCGGCGGGAAATGTTCGAAGATTGGATTACCGTAAACATCGAGTACGAGGCCTGCTTCCATCATGATTAAACCTTCTAGTAATCGTATTCATCATCATTGTCATTATTATCATCGTCGTCGTTATTAACATGACGAAAGACGTGCAATTTTCCTTCGCGAATAGATTGGAGGATAACCCCTGGAAGAGATTCTAAAGTGAACCTCGTATCACCTTTTTCGTTCGTGTTATGATCCGTTAGACAAATACCGGAATCGATGATACGCAGTGTCCTTGCGTCACAAATACATTCGAATCGCCTGTTATTTAATCGAAACGTCACCACCATTTCTTGCCGCCGCATCGATTGATGGCGATGATCGAGATATTCGGCTCCACCAACAGCTAAGGCAGCCTTTGCCGCAGTAGCAAAATCTTCCAAAGCCATGGTGCGGCGACCTTGCGCATCACCGAGCCGTTCAGCTGTCTGCCGTCTTCTTTCTCCGGCAGCAAGGCGTTCTTCTTCTTCTCTTCGAAGCTTTTCTATTTCTGCACGCCGTTTCTCAGCTTCAGACCGTTGCCACGTTTCAAGTCGAAACGCAATGTCTAATGCTGGAGTTACACCTTTGATCGTGATTACTGAAGGAGCTTTATCCTGGAATGCTCGAAGTACTTCTTCTTCTGGGCCGAGCGGCATATCAGGTGTGGCGTATATTAGGGGGCCTCCTTCAAACATTCGTCCTGCCACAGCTCGCGAGAATCTTTCGACTCCATCATCTATTAGATGGATTCGTTCTGAATATTCGATGATCTTTGCTGGGTCAGGATCCACACGCATTCCATCAGGGATTATCCTATCTCCAACAAGAAATCCGCGTATTCTCCACTTTAAACAGTCAGAATCGGCTTCAGCCTTAGATGGCTGAGAGAGCTGCCGCGCTCCGACTTTGAATTTCCACCACCCATGTTCGACGGGAAGGCGGCCATCAATGTTGAATTCTCGCTGACCGGCGTAGACTGTTCTTCCACCCGTCCAAGGATAGAGGAGAGATTCGTCTTCTTTCTGGAGATGATCGCGCCAGCCCATTTAGACTCCGAACGCCAACCGGACGGCTTGTATAAATCGATTCCCCATCTTCTCTAATATATAGTTGATAATAAGAACGGTTGGGACAAAGAATTCGCGCTCTCCATCCGAATTAAATCGGGTTATCTTAACAACCCCTGGTGTTGGAGTCTCTTCGAGCTCATAATGAGTCTTGCCGAGGCGAGCTTGCACCTTCGTCATTTCAGAAGGTTACATCTGCCTCGGCAAGACTTTCGTCACGACCACTCGAGTTCGAGCTCCTCCACCCTCCGAGCGAGAGAGATGATGATGATTTCCGCCTCTGGCGTGAAATTTAGAGACGACGGATTTTCGGCGAGGGACTTGTCCTGACCTGTCAGAGAGGCCGCTTTAGCGACAGCTCCTCTGAGATCCATCCTATTCACAGTATCGTGTCTGGACTTATAGTGCTTCACGCTGCCCACGCAGGTTTTTGCAATAATTGTGTCTTCAGAATGATTTCGATCAGTGTTTCCCTTTGAACCTGCCGTTCTACGGATACGCCGACAGGTGTTGACGCGATGAGGTTTCTCATTGTCCTCGGAATGGCATATGGATCCACGAACGTCGCGATATCGACTTCGAAGCATGGGATTCCGAGCTGCCGCGCGGTTTCCCGGACCTTGATGCCACGCCCCTCACTTCCCATGATCGGGATGAGGGCAAAGGCCGCCGGTTGAAGCCCGCTCCTGCGAATAGCATCCGCAAAATGCGGATAACTATTATGCTGTTCATCCCCGACATAGAAGAACAGAACATCCTCGTCCGCCGCCGGCTTATACTTTTCGAGGCAGTTCCGGAGCGGAGACCCATAATCGGTGCCTCCGCCAGCCTGAACGCCAGAAAAGGCGTTCCGGACGCCAGCAGCCGTATGGGCCTTGAACGTTAGTTCTCGTGCAGCAGTCGTGAAAGCCGCCGCATGGACCCTGTCCGGCGGGAATCCTTGGAAGAATTTCGAGATGATGTCGATCGCTGCAGGAATAGATGCCTGCATCGAGCCTGAGATGTCGACCATGAAGTAAACCCGGATGCCTCTGGTTGCTTCTTCGACGACCTTCTTGACTGCCACGTCGGCACCTTCTTGAAGCTTTTCCTGGACTTCCTTGGTCTTTACCCTGGACGCGATATTCGCCGCTCGCATGTCTTCCGAAGCCTTCACAGCCTGTTGCCATCGCTGCTCGACTTCTTGCACTTCGAGCAGCCCGAGAGACTCAAGCGTTGGGGTGAAGATGACGAGTTCCTTGTCGGAAAATCCTCCGGCCTCGATGAGTGCCATAACGACAGAACGCGTGAGGCCAACTTCCTTCGGAATGAGACCAACAGCACGCTTATAATTCGGACGCTCCCGAATGATGGCTTCGCACACTTTCTGCTCGTCATATCCAGCCCACGACTCTTTAGACCGAATCTCCTCGCCGATAGCGATCTTGCGATGGCCGTCTGCAGCTTGCTTCTGCTTCCATCCGAGAATCTCAAAAAAACGCTTGCTTTCCGGTACATAGCCAGCGCGGCGCGAGAGTTCCATGATGGCTGACTTCTGACCGGACTTCACGAGACCCTCGAGCAACTTCTGGTTCTCTTCACGATATCGGAGCCACTTCCGAACCGCAGATTCCCACCTTCCGAAGAAGGGATTCTTCGCACTCTTGCAAAAACCAAGTTTACGATTGATTTCGACGATCTTCGGAAGCGCTAGGAGGTCATATGCGCGCAGAAGATCCTTTGCGCGCATAGAATCCTTCTTGTCTTGGGCGAGCTTAGCCTTGCCTCCCTCCTTGCCTCCGTCATATCCAGTGAGGAACATCGCCTCTCCGACGTCTCGGAAATCATCGTCATAGAACGCGACTTTCCCACCATCAACAACAGGATCACCTTTGCGAGACTGGCAAAGCATGAATGCTGCGAGAACGACCTTCATGTCTTTATGTTCCTGGCGGAAGGCATAAGATGCCCACTTTGCGGCGAACTCGTTGTCGAGCCGCCACACTTCGACAACTTGCTCATACATCCATGCCGCGACTTCCTCGAAGAGGCCTGGCTCCCGATACTGACCAACGAGCATGCCTCGCTCAGTCACGCGCTTATCGTTTTCGAGGACACCAATCCGAGTTTCGACTTCCTTCTTGCCTTGCTTCGCGAGCTTATAAACAACGAGAGGACCATTTGAAATGCTCTTATTGCACGTCTTGCAGACGATTTCCTTCGTCTCTTTGTTTTGTACTACCTTGGCATCGGGATGATCTTTGCACTTCCGCCGCGTCGTGACGTAGTTCCACTTCGCTCCTGCCGCGATAGAATTATCAGATACTACGACTCCTGGCCGACCGTGATACATATGGTCAGCATAAGTCGTGAGCATATTGATGATACGTTCTGCCGGGCCGAGATTCTCATTTGCCATATTTGTGTCTCCTGCTTTGGTGTTTCCACCATTTACACCGAACTTCATGTGATTTGCGGGATGCTAATCGAGTGAAGCTGGTAGGATTTATGCATGCCGAAGGGCCATCGAGAAACGTTTAAAATCGAATTATTACTCGATCATGATCAACGGCATTGGATTCGCCTCGTATGGGATGAGCTGAGAGATATCGATTTGCTCGTACGTAAAAAATTAGCTGATCAGCTAACCTTGCTGCGATCATTAATGGAGAGAGGCACTTTTATCGAGGTCATCACACCTGAAGTAGAAAATTACGCTCCAAGCGTAAGCCGAGAATCTCTCTCACGTTCGATAGGTTTATCTTACGATAGGTTCCGAGTCCGTCATGATAGAGGAGCGAGTCATAAAGTCCGTGGTACCCTATCGAGAGAACTTGAGGTCAATCCAATTGAAATAATACTTTCAAGCTCAGAATATTCTCTAAAGATTCCTGAACTTGGCTTGTGTAAATATAAGCGAAACCGATTCATCAATCCGAGTCCTGGGGAACTTGGATCTGACAATCATGCTTGGTTATTAGGGAACATTCGAAGAGCTTCTGTTATAGAATCGGGCGGATATTTTTATTTATTTTTCGACTGCACTGATAAAGCTGAAGAAGAAAGGCGTCGGATGGCGAGTGAACAAAAAGCAGCTAAAAAATCAAGCTCAAAAAGCATACAATGGCTTGAAGACGTGAGAGAGGAGCGAAAGAAGGCCTGAGAGGCTTGGGATCAGGCCTTCTTTCTAAATTATTCCTCTATGTTCCAGTAACGAGCAGCGCTACGTCTGAATTTGTACTGCTCCCATTGCCTAATTGACCATATTGATTATCCCCGCTACAAAAAACATGTCCGTTAAGAACGAAGCATGAATGCGTCCAACCGGCTCCGACTGATGAAGCACCAGTTGTGATTCCAGAAACTTGGACTGGAGTGAGTGGATCTGCTTGATAAGGATCCACTCCAACTTCACCACGACCAGCATACGGAGTGCTATTATTATAACCCCAGCACTTGGCACCATTGGTGCTAGTGATAGCACACGAATGCAAAGATCCCATTGAAGGCGGGATAATGGTCGATGCAGTGATTCCAGGAACGGTGGTGGGAGAAGTGATCGGATTACCGAGAGTCCCGTTACCGACAGCTCCGAATTGGTTATATCCCCAGCAGCTCAGGACTCCAGAAGTGGATATTGAGCACGCATTGCCATAGTTGCCAGCTCCAACAATAGACACCGTCGTGCCCAAGCTTGTGAGTTGAATTGGCGTAGCATGTGGATTGCTATCAACTGGTCCACCAATACCTAGAGCACCGAGAGGATTCTGCCCCCACGTATATGCTCGGCCGTTAACCATGGCGATAGACATGCCATTGCCGTTGCTGACGTAGTGTGCACCTGACGTAATTGTTGGCACAGTCTGTGGAGTGGTGTAGAAGGAGCTCGTCGTGCTTCCTGTTCCACATTGTCCAAAAGCGTTCCCACCCCAGCACTTCACTGCGCCAGAAGAAAGAACCACACAAGTATGATCACCTCCTGCTGCAACAGATATCGCACCAAGAATGCCTGGAACTTGCAGGGGATTTCCTCGGCTAGTGGTTGTTCCATCTCCAAGTTGGCCGGAACTATTATCACCCCAACAGGACACCGTTCCACTGGTTCCTCCATGAAGAAGGGCACAAGCATGATTAATTCCTGCGGAAAGACCTGTTGCTCCAACAATGTCTGTGGAGGAAAATGGAACAGGAATTCCCGAAGCTGTGTTTGTCCCCTGGAGAATGCCCCAACAATAAACAATTCCACCTTCACCGATGGCACAACTGTAGAAAAGATTAGACGAGACCTTTATGAACTTGCCTCCTGATGGGCAAGTGCCGGTGACGGTGGAAGATGCGCCAGAGTAATGACCTCCGGAAAAACCTTCTACGCTGAGGATGGTGCTATTGCTTGACAACCACTGTGTCATACCACCGCTTGGCCAACTGATTGCTGTGGTAGACCACGTGGCTCCACCTGCAAACGTCAATTTGGATGGACCTCCGTTAAATGTGATTTGAGATCCAGACATTATGATGCTTGTGATGGTGTTTGCCGGGGACCCAACCCAGCTACCCGTCACCGTAATACCATTTGTTGGATCGACGCTGAATGGCTTTTGCGTCGATACCCCCGTTACAGAATTGAACGAAGTGACTTGAATTATCCCCGTTCCGTTCGCCACTATAGCAGTTATGTAAGAGTCCGGTACGCCTGGCGGATTCATCGTAGTATCGCCGATGGATCCAGCAAGGGCTGGCGTTGTACAAGCGTACGAATGCATTGCGTATGTAATGATGGCAGCAAAACTTGCCATTATTGCAATAAGATTATGGAAAAAGTTCTTCATAGCGTCCTTCTTTCATGCCGTTAGTTGTTGACTCCAACTTGGAGATTGGCATAGTACACCACTTGCCTTCAGACTTCCACTTTTATCGGGATATTGTCGGAGCGGCGAGAATCGAACTCACATTCGAGGATTCGATAGCTGAGGGGGTGGGAGTTGAACCCACGAGGACACAGATTCAAAGTCTGGTTACCGATGCCGTCACGGTGACCCCTCAATTATTTTCTTAACTGTTACATCACTCATATCGAGCAACTGCTAAAAAATTACCAAGACGAGAGTATTTTTGGATGACTCCCAGTGCCGAGTGCCGGATTCGAACCGGCGCATGACACGGTTTATGAAACCGCCGCACTACCAACTATGCTAACTCGGCTTTTTTAACTTCGCAAACCAGAGAGGATGTCCAACGAGCTGGACTTCACCAGCTATGGCCCTCGTAACAAGCCCCTTCCGTGCTAAAGCACGCATCAATTCTTCAGCTTTTTCCTCCGAGTGTTCCTCTGGTGATTGCTGCCAGTGTCCTTTACGAACAATCTTCTTTGAAGAATCACGGACGGGTGGAATCCATACTTCTATCTTGAACTTCACCATTCACCTCGAGCCCACGATTTCAGGCTCCAAGTTTTGCCAGTTCGATGATCTGTCACTCTATCGTCTTGAGACCGATAAGTACGGATCTTATCACCACGCTGACCTGATCCAAGTTGTCGGCGACGATTCTCATTCCTGCCCGATACCGCCGAATTATAGGACATTTCCTTTAGTTTAGCACTAAGAATTTTCAACGCTATAGATCGGCTCTGATGTTGGGAGCGCATATCTATTCGGACTGAAATGCCGGTCGGTAAATGTATCGCCGTAATACAGGATTCAGTTTTATTCCTATGTTGGCCACCAGGTCCACCACCACGAGATGGCACTATTTCGACGTCTTTTAATTTGAGTGGAGTCTGCCCTCCAGAATCGGGGTCTAGGACGGCAACTGTGATGGTGGAAGTATGGACCCGGCCTTTCTTTTCATTCGGCGGTATGCGTTGCCACCGGTGTCCTCCTCCCTCAGATGAAAAAAGATTTCGAGCTCCAAATCCTTGGAATAGGACTGACACAAAACCAGCGCGTTCTTCTAATAGAATAGTGTCAAAGACCTTTTCGATCAGCGGCCTTCACATAGGCGGCGAGCTGCTCCATCACTAATGACTTTGAATCATCGCCGCCTTCAGCGGCACGAATTTCAATAATTATTTGCTCGGCCATATATCGATATTACAATGGAAGTTCAATGCCCATCCTCTTCATTCTCCAGGCAGCTATTATCATCTCGAAGATAGTGTACCTAAATAAATGGCGGCATTTATATGCGGGTTCATAATAATAGTCGCTCCGGATTCCACATGGATAACCACGATCTTTATAAGATGGCATCGATTGCTTCCAAAGTATTATCTCCCACTCAACTTTGGTGAACATCGGGCCGGTAATCGGTCTACGCATTGGCTGCCGGAATAATATCGCAATAATGGCAAATAATTCAGTCATTAGTCGATAATACGCTCAAGTTTATTTAGGTTTAATGACCTTAATATCTGTTCCCGTAATAGATCGCGCCCGATTCATCATATATATCGCTGACCTGAGTTTCGATTCTGCGGGCGTAAGGTCTCTTCCATGCCATGACGCCTCATAGAACCAATCTCTTGCAGCGATAATGACTTCTCGCTCGGCGTCCTGCAGTAATTGCTCGTTCGCCATAGTCAAAAATTTTGATTAGAATTCGGACGCATCCATGAAGCACGGCTTTTTATCGGATCTTATGCAGTGACTTTCCAACGCATCGCCAAAGACTTATCCTTTTTAAGGCGAGAATATAAGTATTTAGTTCCTACTAGCCAGCTTGGAGCTGTCAGAAAATTCATTGCGCCCCATATGGCGCCCGATCCTCATGGACTCAATTATCGTGTCTTATCGGCTTATTTAGACACTCCGGGGCTTGCTTTATGGGGTGATCACGCAGTCCTCCATAAAGAAGATAGGTATAAATTACGAATCCGAACATACTCTGGTTTGGCGAATCAATATTTCTTTGAAGTAAAAAGAAAGCATGATGGTGTTATAGAAAAGCAACGTGCTTCGGCTAATGAACAAGAATATCAACAGATTCACAAGGCAATCATAGAAGAAAAAGCTGTTGAAGC
>DATBQC010000690.1:0-2183 GCA_036561065.1 Methylobacter sp.
CTTGACGCCGGGCTGATTATGATAGTGGGGCGTGGAATGGTCGGACATGGTTCGGGTGTCTTTCCGTTTTTGGCGCGGGCCGAAACCCTCGAAGCGCCCGGTATAATTGCGCGCGGGCGGCTTGGATAGAGGGGAAGAAGCCCGCAGCCGCCAAACGCGCGTGCGGTTTCAAGAAAGCGCTGGATTTGCGCAGCGCCTTGTCGTTGGCTTCGGCGTCAAAACATCCCCCAGTCGCTAGAGTATTTCCTGATGTAAGCTAGGGCGAAGTTTTCGATTATCCCGTCGTCGTGAGCTACTCCCGTATCGCAGTTTGGTGCCTGAGCAATCGCCGCAGCTTCGACGAGAGGAAGGGGAGCCCCGAAATCAGGTTTACAAATCCTTAATTTTTCTCCGTTGGGCTTATCTATTAGACCATCAAGGTCTAATAGCCTTCCATCAAATGTATGCATTTCATCTGAATTGGTAAGAGCAGCCGTTGCTACATGCACTGCGTCCGGGGGCTTAAGCTTAGAATACCCAATCAACATAAGCTCTCTAGCTCTTTCCCCAGTGTCTCTGTCTAGATTAGCCAATAATATAAATTCATGCTCAAAGAATGCCGCGATTTTATCTGCGTTCTTCTCTTTTATATCTTGATTCTTGCATACTTCAACGAGAGACAACGCCGAAGTAACTATCTCAGCTTTGCCGTTTTTAGAAGCTTCAATTACTGTTTTGCACATCGTTTCGCGGTCTTCAATTATTATCCCTTTATCATCCCGAATCTTTTCTTTCTGGATCAATGCGATCCAAGCGCACGCATCCCAATAAATTCGCTTAAGAGATGCCGCCATTGCGAAGCCTTTCCAAGTAATCCTCGCTTCTCAATCCTCCGGTGAAACCTTCATCAAAAATTTCGTCGAGTCCAGGCAATTCGCTGCTTCTACGCAAGAACCGTACAGCGGTAGCGTCAACCCGACTGATTTTCCCGAGGGCCTTAAAGTGAATTACTCCGGATAGTTGAACGCGGCAATCCCGCAGCACCTCGCCGACGTGACGCGCTTCAATGTCTTGCAAGGCTTGGCCGGCAAGGCGGCAAGAGATTTCGTCGCCCGTGAGACGATGTTTAATTTTCAAACTTGGATAGCCCCAGCCGTCCTTGTCAAATCCGTGGGCAATCCCTTCGATGGAACCAATCTCCTTATATGCTTTTGCCGGCGGTCGCAGAATTTGTTCCACGAAAACCGCAGCAGCATATGCATTGCCTCGAGTAAGAATCATACCGGGCAAATCCGGGCCGTAATCAACATCAGTTTCAGACAACCCATTCGTTACACGCTCAAATATCCTTTCGACTTTGACCAAAACCTTCTCACTAAAAAAAGGCGGCCTTCCCTGCCTAGTCTGGAGACTTTTGAACCCGTTAGCCGTATGTTTTAATACAGCTTCAGCGCGCATATCCACATTCATAGCGTATTGACGAGCAAAAGCGGCCGCCTCAAAGGAAAGCGGGCTATTTTTGCTAGCGCCAATTATCCGCCATTCTATTTCTACTTTTCCGTCTAGGGCTACCGCTTGCTCAACGCCGTTGAGAACATCAAAATAGTCTCTGATTTGGTCAAGCAAATCCGCGACGGTCGGCGCGTCTGTGTCCGCGCCCCGCCCACTGACTTTAAACTTGATCGTCCTCATGGCATCACAATTTTTCTGAGCTTTTACTCGGCGGCCCTCGACGAGTCCCTATAAGTGAGCCGTTTTTCGACGATACCATGTAAGGCGCGGTCAGTCCTCACCAAATCGCCGCAGCCGAGCCGTATGCGGTTTGTTGTAGCGGAAATCGAATTCCGCCATGTAGCGATACAAGTGCTTTTTGCTACAATGCTGGTTAATTTCTTTCATCCCTCCCCCCGACAAAAAAAGGCGCCGAACCCTTGGGTCCGGCGCCGCGTCGCGTTACGCAACTTCGCGTTTGAACTTCGACCGCATCAAATTTCCGCTGGAAATCCCGTGCCGGCGTCGCTCACATCACCCTGGTGAACAGGAAGTAGAGCGAGCCGGAAATCAAGATGGCGCAGGGGAGCGTCAGCACCCAGGCCATCAGCATGTTGCGGATCGTCGCCATCTGCACGCCCGATCCATTCGCGGCCATCGTCCCGGCGACGCCGGACGAGAGCACATGGGTCGTCGACACCGGCAGGCCGTAG
>DATBQC010000691.1:0-2435 GCA_036561065.1 Methylobacter sp.
AAATGAAACGTGCTGATGGTTCCACCGTCATCACCGCCTACACGCCCAATAGCCAAGTCGCCAACGTTACGGTCACTGCGGCCGCTACAGGTAACCCAATCCAGGTTGGCCAGACCAGCTATACGTACGACGCTAACGACCGACTTACCAAGCAAACCAACCCGGACGGTAGTTTCATCGCTTATGGTTTTGATGCAGCTGGCAACATACTGCAGCGCTCCACGGCAGTTGGCACAGTTCAATATACTTACGACAGCAATGGACAGATAGCGACCGTGACGGACGCTAGCGGAAAAACTACCAACTACACTTATAATTCGGTCGGCCGGCCTGACACCATAGTCCTGCCCAACGGAACTGCCGGCGGCTACTCCTACGATATCAACGGACGACTGCTGCAACTTGCGCATCAGAAGACCGATGGAACTGTCGTGGTCGGCGTACGTTACACGCTCGCCTCCAATGGTCAACGGATCAAAGTCGAAGAATATGATAGCGTTAGCACGCTCGTCGCAAACGTCTTGAACAATCCGGCCAGAACATATGACTATCAGTACGATCTGGTCGGCAGGCTGACACAAGACAAGCGTACGGATCGCGGAGGCGTGCAGGTCCGCACGACCACTTATGCTTATGACCAAGTCGGGAACCGCACGACCAAGACGGAAATCAACGGCTCCGGAACGACCACGACGACCTATTCGTACGATGCGAATGACCGGCTGACAACGGAGACAAAAACGCCGCCAACCGGCAGCGCTATCGTCACGACGTACGCTTGGGACGCCAACGGCAATCTCATCAGTAAAATCGTCGGCGCGCAAGCCACGTTCTACAGTTGGAGCAGCGACAACCGCCTCGCAATGGTCATGCAAGGTCAGAGCGAAGCTACAGCCATCACCATCGCCAAATTTACCTATGACGCGAGTGGCAACCGTATCGGCAAAATCGAGCCTGGCCAAAATGGACAACCAGACAAAGTCACGACTTACCTTATCGACAGCAGCTTCGGCTTTGCACAGGTTGTGCTGGAAACGGTCACGTTCGGAAGTACGACAACCTCGACAGCGTACACTTGGGGTAACGGGTTGATTGCACAATCCAGCGCAGGACAGCAAAGCTATTTTTACAGCAATGGATTAAATAGCACCGTGGCATTGGCTGATGCCGCCGGCAACACTACTGATACCTATAGCTATGAAGCTTTCGGCGCCATTGAAAATCGGACAGGCATAACGGTCAATTCGTTCCGGTTTGCTGGCGAATACGCAGATGATACTATCGACAATATTTACCTGCGGGATCGATGGCTTGATCAAAATATTGGGAGATTTATTTCGATGGATCGTTTCCCCGGCTCTGTTTCAAGACCGGCGACGCTGAACAAATACAACTATGCACATAGCGATCCCGTGAACGGGACCGACCCGTCAGGCATGATGACGCTTGATGAAATTGGCGAGACTCTCGACATTGAGGGAACGTTGACAAGTATGGTAAAAGATCAATTGGGTGGACTTCTTCAAAACCAAATTTATGGCGATGACGATACAGTGGATGGTCAACCCAGTTTGTACGACATGATGATGGGAATGTTACTAAAAACCGTTGCAGGATCATTCTCGATGGCTGCAGCGCCTGTTGGATTCACAATGATGGCGGGTGGGAAAACCGAAGGTCATCATGTCATTCCGGAATATATGTGCGGCGCGGCCAAACAGGAGTTGGTTGACTTGCCAATTGCAGCACACAAGAAGCTTCACAATGAGTTGTTTGCATTCGACCTTAGCGTCACGGTGGCGTCGAAGGTTTATGATCTTCTTTTCAAAAAGAAAAAGAGTGGCCAGCTAAAGTCGCCTATTAATAAAATTGCTAGAACTTCGCAAGGCCGTGCAGCAATTGCCATTGGACTGGGCATCTTTTATGAAAATTATGGTTATGACGGAGTACCTTTCGCCGATCTTGGCCATGGACGCACGACATTTCTGCCAGTGGGGCCCGTTTTGCTTGAGGAGGCAGTTCGCTTCGCAGGAAACGATCACCAATATTCCGCAACTATACCCTGTAAGAAATATTGATCGCCATGAAAATAATTCCACGCTCAAAAATGCCAAAGGGCGACTATTGCCCGGCTGCAGAATGCCGATTCGACTTTGATCAAATGGCCAAATATTTAGGTGCGAAACCGATTCGAGGTACGTTTCGTGATGGATCGTCGTTTCCTAATCGGTATAAGGATATTTGCTTGGAATTGTCGACAGGACGATACGCAATTTTGACGCAAACAGAGATGCGACAGGCTGTCATTGAAATCTGCCTTGAGAATTTTGATGATGAATTCTTCTACGAGGACGACCTGAATGAAGTTATTGCAGGCCTATGCATAGATGCGGATTATATAAAGCGGTATCAAAACGATTTCACGTGGATATCAT
>DATBQC010000692.1:0-1677 GCA_036561065.1 Methylobacter sp.
GTGACCTCTTTCGCTGTCGATACGTGTTTGTTACGCGTAATCCACGTTTCGTCAGAGACGCTAGAGCGTATTGCCTCCAGAGCAGATTAATCACGGAAATCCAGGAAAGCCCAGTGATCCACCAGCGCGAGCTTGCGACGATCACGTGGCTGCGAACGGGATTGGGCGCGTCGGAGACCGTCCCACGAAGCCACCTACTCGCTACATGTGACCGCGTCCTAAGTTTGCGGACAGAAGTCAGGGACGCGGTCGGACAAAAACTAAAGGCATTGACCCCGGATAAGATCGAGCAATATGAATTACTGCTGTTGGATCAGAAAAGTATACGTCGTCTCGCAGACCAGACGCTTAATGATGAAACAGTTATCACGGACGAGAATGCCGAACAACTCTTGGAAGCAATGCGCCGTGCTACAGTCGAGGATGAACGGCTCCAATATGAGCAAAAGCTAAAGTCTTCAAAGGCTGTCTCGGATAAAAAATTGAAAAGTGAACAGGAACTCACTGCGCGTGCTCACGCTACTGCTACAGAAATAGCTGAACAACGTGACGCGGCGTTGGCTCAATTAGAACAACTAAGGAGTTCTCGTTTTGCTGCGATCCAAAGAATCGCGGAGAACACCAACAAATTTACTCGTTTGGTCGACCAAATGGCAACATCCATCGTGTTTATTGTTGCAATTATTTCGTCTTCAAACTATTTGTTCGGATGGCTTGCTAACTATCGCGTTGCCTCCATTATTGTTGGAGGAATACTTGCCTTGTTTGGAGCTTATCATGCGATCATGAACGCTTTAGAGCGCCCTAAGATCGGGGTGCCGACCGTAATGAGTTGGCTGGCCCAAAAAAACTTTATCGCACGGCTTGCTCGATCTGGGCTACTGGACGACATTAACCTTGATCGGGTGCAGTTCGACCGAGGACGAGTTATTTTAGACGATGCAATACCACAAGGCTTATTGAGTCAAAGAGCCACAACTATATCCGATGGTGCGTCCACTGGACGTTTGTTAAGTCAACCACGTGATAACACTGATGAGTAAATAAGGCTCGCCCTCTTACCCCGTGCCCCTTCTCGGAAGAAGGCATCACGCGCAATATCCCGAACCGATCAGCGGGGTCTATTTCCTGAGGGCGCGTGGATTCCTTCTTTGTTCGTTTCTTTTGTTCGGCCATTTCAAAGCTCCGCAACTACATTAAATCCTCACCGCCGTTTTCATACACTTATTTCAGCTGCTCCCAGCTCTTCGGCGCATCCCGTGCGCCGATAGCGAGGAGCAGACTCATGCGATCTTTCACATGGAGGCGGCCATGAAGATAGCCGCCATCTACCAGACCGTCACGCAATCCATAATCGCCGAACTTGAAAAAGGATGCGCCCCTTGGACGCAGCCTTGGAAGGCTGGCAAACGCGTCGGCATCATGCCCATGAACGCGATCACGGGCCATTACTATCGGGGTATCAACATACCCGTCCTCTGGCACGCAGCGGACATCAGTGGCTTTCCCACGAATGCCTGGCTCACCTTCAAGCAAGCGCTGGATAAGGGCGGCCATGTCAAGAAAGGAGAGAAGGCAACGCAGATCGTGTTCACAAAGCGCATCAGCGTGAAAGACGAGGACGATGAAGACAAACAAATATCAATGCTCAAGAGCTTCGCCGTTTTTAACGTCTTT
>DATBQC010000693.1:0-3722 GCA_036561065.1 Methylobacter sp.
TTGGAAGCTGTACTGTAGTGGGGGAACAACATGAAAGGTAGTTGTTTATGCGGGGCGATTGAATACGAAATCGACAGCATTGATATGTCTATTTCCCATTGCCATTGCCGGACTTGCCAAAAAGCGCATGCGGCGGCATTCGCCTCGACGGCTGGCGTAATGCGTGACCATTTTCGCTGGTTGAAAGGTGGAGAAAAACTTTCGTCTTTCGAGTCTTCGCCAGGAAAACTACGCTATTTCTGTTCGGTGTGCGGCTCTCATCTGGTGGCCGAGCGCGTGAACCAGCCTCATGTTATTGTTCGTGTGGCAACGTTGGATGAAGATCCTGGCATCACGCCTCAAATGCATATCTGGACATCGCACGATGTTCCGTGGCTTGAATATGAAGATATTTCTTGTTACCCGGAATGGCAGCCGGGGCGATGATAAATGCAAACACTAGCCCACTATTCACCACTTACGGAATCTTCATGATAAAAATCAGCATCCTGTACCCCAATAACCCAAACGCACGGTTCGATATGGACTATTACATCGACACGCACATGCCGTTGTCGATTGGACTATTGAGCGCCCATTCCGGGTTCAAAGGCGTTTCAGTCGAGCGCGGGCTTGGCGGCGCAGTGCCGGAAACGGATGCCGCCTATATAGTCATGTGCCACTTTCTGTTTGATTCGGTTGAAGGTTTCACGGCCGCTTTTATGCCGAACGCCGCAGTGCTGCAAGGCGATATGCCCAATTACACAGACATTGAGCCGATTATTCAAATTAGCGAAGTCCTTATTTCCGAGTAGACCTATGTACATACCAGCACAGTTTGAACAGCCCGATGTTGAGCTCATGCACGAACTGATTTGCAACCGGCCGTTTGCGACATTGGTCACGCTCGGCGCAAACGGCATTGACGCCAATCACATTCCGTTGCATCTTGAACCGACACCCGAACCGTTTGGCGTGTTGCGCGGCCATATAGCGCGGGCCAATCCGCTCTGGCATGATCTTGCAGCGGATGTTGAAACGCTGACCATATTCCACGGCCCGGACGCTTATATCAGCCCGTCGTGGTATGCGACGAAACAGGAAGCAGGGAAGGTGGTTCCGACCTGGAATTATGCGGTGGTTCATGCTTACGGTTCTTTGCGGATTATAGATGACGCTGTTTGGGTTCGCGCCCAGCTTGAAGCGTTAACACAGCAACATGAAGCCGATTTTCCCGATCCGTGGGAGGTGTCGGATGCGCCGGAGGATTTTACCGAAAAGCTGCTTGGGGCTCTGGTCGGTATTGAAATGGTTATCACCAGATTAACCGGCAAGTGGAAAGTCAGTCAAAACCAACCGCTGCAAAACCAGCGTAGCGTTATACAAGGGTTGAATGCCAGCGGACAGAACGAAGCGGTGGCAATGGCGGCATTGGTTAATGATGGGGTTAAAAATGTTGGCTGATATACGCGGTTGCAATTCGGGGTACAATTGGCGTTAGCCTAGTTGGAAGTGATTTTTGGGTGGGTTGGTGGCGTCGTATTTGTTTGTACGTTATGTCCTGTTGCTGTAACGATGGTTTAGTAAAAACAAAAATTGGATGAACTTTATGAAGAACACAAGGCAACACAATTTTCTTATACGGCAATTGGTATCGTATATATTGCATTAGACGGCATGATTGTCACATCTACCAAACCTCAAGCTGCGACTCGCCAGCTTGATGTCGCGATAGCTCTTCTCTTCGCGGATTACGATCCCTTGGGAATACGGACGCTCGCTGCAGCCGCACACGGAATTCTTGCTGACCTGGTCGAAAGAAAGAGACCTGGCGAGTCTTGGCGGTCAAAAGTTATCGAAGACTCTGGTCTATTAAAAAAGGATGCATTGGCAATACTAAACAGCGCTCAAAACTATTTGAAACATGCCGACCGAGATGCAGATTCAGAACTGTCTTTTGACGAGATGGAGAACGATCACGTGATCTTCGTCGCAACTCTTGAATGCTGTGAACTTGGGTATCCGTTGTCCTTAGAGATGCAGGGATTCCAAGTCTGGTACCTCGCTTCCTATCCTGAAAAGATAGGAAACGAAAGTGAGCTAGTCCGAAAGTCGCGGCTAGCCTTTCCGAGTCTTGACACGCTATCCAGAGAGGAGCGTTTGAATCGTGGCGCTCAGTTCATCGAGAGAGTAAAGGCCAGCCGCACGAAGGATGCCATGCAGTCCCGTAGGCCGGAATAAGCCGGTTCGAGCGGCAGTGAGAACTGGTGTTTCCGGCAGATACCCCCCAAATCGCCGGAAACGCCACCTCGCGCTACGCGCTTGGATGGTCTTATTCCGGCCTACGTCTATGGTGTGGCCCTAGCCAGCGTAGATTGAGTTGCAACTTTTCGCAACCAACACATTCGCACGAAAATATTGGGTTAACGATATCAACAGTAGACGTTTTAGCGAAACTGTTAATCCAACGCGTCAGGAACCCCAACGGGGTTCAAGCCGTTAGCCGGGGGTTGAGTGTAGCGACACCCCCGGACCGGATGGCATAAAACATAAAACCTCGACCCCAACGGGGTCGCAGAAACACAACATTTAAGCGAAGTTTACCATGGCATCCACCTATCTTAGCCTGCATTACCATATCGTATTTGGAACCAAAAACCGTGCTCCCGTCATTGATGCAAAATGGCGTCCTCGGCTTTATGATTATCTCGGTGGAATTGTCCATAGACTGGGCGGATTTTCAAAACGGATTGGTGGAATCGATGACCATGTCCATTTGCTGGTGTCTTTAAAATCCACGCACAATCTTGCAGATCTGATGCGGGAGTTGAAGAAATCATCTTCCGTGTGGGTTCATGATACATTAGGAGAAAAGCAATTTGCATGGCAAGAAGGTTACGCGGCTTTCACCGTTAGCGCATCCGGGCTGGACGCTGTGGCAAGCTATATCGCCAATCAAGAACAACACCATAAAATGAAATCGTTCCGGGATGAGTTGGTTGTGTTGCTGGAAAAATCCGGTGTCGATTATAACCCGGATTATTTGTAGCCTGAATTACTGCGACCCCGCCGGGGTCGAGATTCTTTGTCCATGCCATCCGGGGGGGGCGCTACGCTCAACCCCCGGCTAACGGCTTGAACCCCGTTGGGGTTCCTGATGCGTTGGTTTATCAGCTTCGCCTGCGCCACTGTTGATGTCCAATCTACGACTATGAGAAATCGTGCAACCCTTTACCTCTACGATATGCAATAAGGAAAACATGAATATCTACAGTTGGAATGCCAAGGATTATGAGAGAAACTCACAAGCTCAACAAAAATGGGCAAGGGAACTTATTGCCAACCTGAATTTAGCAGGCGTAGAGGACATTCTTGATTTGGGTTGCGGCGATGGCAAAGTCACCGCAGAAATAGCTGGGTTAGTCGGTGACGGCTCGGTTGTCGGCGTTGATAACTCGATGCAAATGATAGAGCTGGCAAAGGAAAAGTATTCGCAAGACCAGCATCCAAATCTTTCTTTTCAAGTAATGGATGCCAGCGATTTATCATTTGAAGGCTGTTTCGATCTGGTTTTCTCAAACGCGGCGCTACATTGGGTTAAGAATCATAAACCCGTTATTGAAGGCCTCTATAAAAGCCTCAGGATTGGCGGGAAAATTCTGTTGAGAATGGGCGGCAAAGGCGATGCGGAAGGTATACTTTCGATCATGGATGACCTTAAAGCTTCAGATAAATGGGCGCAG
>DATBQC010000694.1:0-1919 GCA_036561065.1 Methylobacter sp.
CATCGCCAAAAATCTCCCGGGAGCCTGGGCGAATAGGGCTCCAACCGCCTGAGGGCGATTGTGGCCGCCGCTCATAAACAAATCATGAACGCGAGCATAATTGTTCGCGCTGCGTTCCGCAAGCGCATTCGAGATGTGGGGGTGAATTTCGACTTGTTAGCGCTGAAGGCGGAAATCAGCGGGAATTCCGCACATAACTTCTACGCAAGCAAACCCTTTAATAGGGTATACAGATAATTTTCATAGCGGCAATGTTAAATTATACATTCGATGCTAAATCGGCTTCAACCCATTGATTAAATCTGGTTCATGGAGGGCGTGCTTGAGGAATTTCCTAGTTACCGTGGCAACAAAGTCGGTCGCAGTTTGTTCATTTTTTAATTTCTTAAGATTATTATTATCTTCAAAATTTATATGCACTCCATGCGCAATATAACTCCTATAGCAATACAATGCGGCCCAAATTTTTTCCGGCGAAACATCACCAAATATAGAATAGTCAATAGGATCATCTAATCTAGATGAGAGCAAAGATGCTTTTGTTTTTATTTGGTGCATTAGGGAATCTCCGATTTCTTTATCGTTTGGGTTGTGCGTAAGAAGCATTTCTATAATAACAAAATAGGCTAACAGCTTAAGGTTATTAACTGGGCTCAACATTTTTAGATTACGATTGAACTCGAGCGCTCTAATGATGCCTTCATGCTTTTCCTTATCAAGGTTGTTATACAATTCAAGATGCTGACGCAATGCGCTGATATGCGTATCGTCAAATGTTTTAGCTGAATGAACTTTGCCCGTATAAAATATTGGGCCGCTATATGGGTCGGTTCCATACCCCCACGGGCTTCCATACCCGAACGGTTCAGTTGTATAAACGTATGCCCACGAACAGATATATGGCGGAATAATATCCATAACCTTTAGAAGATCATTAAGTTCGTTGCCGTTCCCAGAAAACGCTAGAATATAGTAACGCCACTCACTCTCTGGCAATGGATTACTTTTGTTTTGCTTTATTGGATTGTCGTTACTTATCTCAGTCCATTCGCACTCATAATGGGTGCGATTGAAGCCACTAGGCCCTAATATCCGTGAGCCATCCAGAAAGGGGTATATTTCGGCAACTTGCGACGGGTCTGCCCGATCAAGGCGTATATTTTTTGTGATCTCGGCAGGTAGGGCGACCTTAACATCCAGTACTGTTGCAATAAAATAAAAACCTCCCACATTTGTAGGTAGGGTGTTTAGTGGCTGTGTGAGTTTAACTAAACGAGGCGTGCACATTTCTGTTGGCTATCCTAGTGCGAAAAATGACCGC
Organism: Methylobacter sp.; assembly: GCA_036561065.1. Lineage (GTDB taxonomy): Bacteria > Pseudomonadota > Gammaproteobacteria > Methylococcales > Methylomonadaceae > Methylobacter_A. The sequence goes on from DATBQC010000694.1 coordinate 1,322, forward strand.
GCGGTTTTTGGATGCCCGCAGTATGCATGCGCTAGCGGTTTATGCCAAATTATCCCTACACAAACGTGGGCCAGAGCAAATTGCGCCTTGGGCTCGCCAGCGCAACAGAGCCGTAATCTTCGACAACGTCTGGATCACCGCTCTATTTCCCCGCCCCGCCCCCTCCCCCACCCCCTCGCTCCTTCGCCACCGCCCGCCGGAACGCCGCGACAAATGCGTCGAGTTCGGTCGGCGAGAGATCCGAGACCGCGACGTAGGCGCGTTCTCCATCGGACCACCGGACGACCGGATAGCCTTCCACCGCTAGATCGCGCGGGAGCGCCGTCTCGTCGCCCTCGGCGTGTAGTTCGGTCACGGAAATAAGATGGGCGCGGCGCTTGTAGACGAGCGTTGGGACGCCCGCGCCCGCCACGATGTCGATGCGTCCTCCCGCCAACGGAAAGCCGGCTTCCGCGAGATCGACGACTTCAGCCGCGACGGGGAGCTTGCCCGCGAGCCAGGGTTTGACCGTATGGCGGTCGGTGGAAACCACGTCGACGGGCTGGCCCGAAATCTGAGAGCGCATATGCGCCGATACGATCGCTTGCAAAGCCGCGTC
>DATBQC010000695.1:0-2386 GCA_036561065.1 Methylobacter sp.
GCCGAAATCGCCGTCTTTGCCCGCCGGGTTATGGCTGGCGGAAAGAATGATGCCGCCGTCGGTCTTGTGTTTGCGTATCACGCACGACGCAGCCGGAGTAGAAAGAATGCCGCCCTTGCCCACCAGCACGCGCTTGAAGCCGTTGGCCGCAGCCATTTTAAGGATGATCTGTATCGCCTCAAGATTGAAGTATCGCCCATCCCCGCCCAACGCCAAAGTCTGCGTCTTGCGGTCTTCGATGCTATCGAAAATAGCCTGCACGAAATTCTCGAGATAATGGGCTTGCTGGAACACCGGCACTTTTTTGCGCAGGCCGGAAGTGCCGGGTTTTTGGTCAGTGAAGGGTTTGGTAGCTACGGTGGTAATACTCATGATGACCTCTATAAAAAAGAGTGGGCGCTTCTATAAATGTATTATTTGAGATGCTGTGCAAGGCGCACGGAACGCAGGAACCGAGATAGTATGATGCAATACAGCGAGGTTACGAGTACCGCGCAACGAAGTCAATGCGCTCAAAGAATGTATTTATGGAAGTGCCCATATCGGTTGACATAAGGTACCGCAAAACCGATAATCTCGCCCCTTGATGTGTGCAGATTTTATCTGCACTTGCATTGGGGGAATAGCTCAGTTGGTAGAGCAGCGGACTCTTAATCCGTTTGTCCGGGGTTCGACCCCCCGTTCCCCTACCAGATTACAGGCGGCTTGCAGAAATGCAAGCCGTTTTTACATCCATTCTCAGGCAGCTTCCAGTACGCGCCGCATTATTCACCGCAAATACAAAAAACGCATTAAAATTTGGTGAACGGTGTTTTGATGAACTGGGGTTTTGGTGGAATGCTTGGCGGGATGGGGAAATGTGGTTATTACAGTAGCCTTATCAGCAAAAATCAGGTGGTTCGCATCACTTATTTTAGGATGTCAACAGCTTTTGGTTTTAGCGCAAGGATGTTGAATACCATAGAGCAAAATAGACAAGTACTGGTTTCAGCTGAGACCATATATAAAAGAAGAGTTTTATCTTTCGAAGCAGACGAAGAAACACAAGAAGGTTTTAGATATGTTTATCTAATAGTAACGACTTTCGTGTGGTTTATGGAGTGGTCAAAGCGCAAATCCGGACGAATTAACAAGGGAGATCAATGAAGGAGATTGCGATGGCATTTCTAAAAGAGCAGATTCCAAAAGAACTCAAAAACTCTTTTGATCCAGAGGTGTTTTATGACAGGAGAAAAGGCACTCCAATAGAGGCCTACGAGTGGGCGATAGACCGCGAGCGCAATATTTTTGTTATTCGTACCGAGGGAGGCGGGCCTCAGGGGGCGGATAAATATATCTTGAGCTTGCAGGGACAGATAATCAAGTTCCAGGGAGATAGTTTTACTGACTACAGCGATAAAGAAAATGGCTGGGATGTGTATTGGGGGCTGTTCAATATCGAAATTCCACCAGCTTTTGAAGAGCAACGCAATACGATATTAGTGCTGATTGAAGAAGCGATGATGGTGTTAGGTAATCCTAATAGCCCTCCTGATATCGTGCGGGTTAAAGCCGTGCACATCAAGTTTCTTAGTGCCGCCCCTTATCTTGAGAAAGATAACCGTCCTTTTAACCCGTATAAATAGAAAGCTACCATGAGCACATTGTCTTTTTCAGATGTAAGTGCGGCGTTGTTAGTTAATTGGTCGAGTTATTGGTCAATTAGTAGGTGCAATCAGTGTCTATTCTGCAAGATTTAGGATTAGTGAAATTACTGTAAATATAAAATAATTTAAGAGAATTTAATCTTAATAGTATTCATTCTGTAACAAACCTGCTTTAACCTGTGTGCAAGTTCGGTGAAGACCAAACCTACTTAAAAAGTTTCAGGCCCCCAACGCCAGCTAGCGATAGCTGGCGTTATTTTTTATGCGGCCTTAACATCAGCCCCCTAGATAATCCATCTTGCCGATCTCAACGCCGTTCTGGCGCAGGATGTCATACGCTGTTGTGACGTGGAAGAACAGGTTGGGCAGGGCGAAGTAGGAGAGGTATGTTTGGCCGGTGAATTCCAGTTCGCGCTTGCCAGCGGTGATTTTGATTTCTTTGGTTTCGCTGTCGCTGAGTTGCTCCGGTTTGATGGTGTCGAGGAAGGCGACGGTTTTGGCGATGCGGGCATGCAGGTCGTCGAAGGTGGCTTCGTTATCTTCGAACTTCGGATTCTCCAGGCCGGCCAGGCGTGCGCCGCAGCCTTTGGCGGCATCAGATGCGATCTGTACTTGGCGTACCAGAGGAAACATGTTGGGGTATAGGCGGGTATTGAGCAGCACGCTGTGCTCTATCTTTTTCTCGTCTGCATGCGCACTGCCTTTGCGCAGAATGGCGTCGAGGTTGCCCAGGTATTTCT
>DATBQC010000696.1:0-1580 GCA_036561065.1 Methylobacter sp.
ACCGGCTTTTTTTGCCGCTTCAAAATCGCGGGCATCCAGCCAGGCGATAAAAATCTCACCGTTTTTGCCGATCGCCATGCTGTCGAAGCGATGACTTATGACGTCCAGATTATCGTTAACGGTAACCGGGACGGAAAAATGCTCCCCGCCGTCACTCGAGCGACTAAAGCGGATATGTCCGCTATGTTTGCCTTCCAGCTTCTGCGTCCAGGTTAAATAAATATTACCCTTGGCATCCAGCTTTATTTTCGGGCGATATTCGCCTTTGGCTTCTATTTTTTCGGCGCCGGAATTGACCATCACCGGCGAGGTAAAACTTATCCCTTTATCCTCCGATGACTGCACGTAAACATGGTCATTATTCGACCAGGTAATCCATAACACGCCCTTGCCGTCGAAAGCGGCGCTGATCGTTTCGGCGCATTGGTTTGTCGCATCAACGCAAGCGATTTTCGTGTCTGTTGAGTGATGATGTGCATGCTCTTGTTTGGCATCGCCCTCGGGCTTGACTGTTGCGTCATTCGCGCAGCCCGAAACCGCCAGTGTTGCAAGAAATAAAATAGAGGTAAGGGATTTCATGAATTACACCGAAATTAAAGAGCCGAGCTGAATTATAAAGGAAACGCAGTACTGGCGGGGTTGCAACCTTCCGCACCCCCGCCTCTACCGAACTTAATAATTATACTTTATCCCAGCAAAGTAAGTACGCATTGGGAACGGGTGATAATTCCAGTACTCATTGTTGTTGACGTTATCAATACCTACAGTAGCGCTGACTTGCTTAGTGATTTGATATTTGGCGTGCAAATCAACAACAAAGTAAGCGGTCCCGCCCGATGTATAAGTCGCGAGGTTGGTGTCGCTATTGTTCAATTGACTGAACTGCGGGCTGCTGTATCGACCGCTTACCGAGGTGGTCAACTTGTCGGTCGGACGATAGGCAATTGTAGCGCTGGCGCGCCACTCGGGAACTCTGGGCTGGCGTTTGCCGGTTGAAGGCTGATTGGCACTAGGGTTGGCGGCAGTAGCGCCTGCTGCTAGGGCTGCGGCATCTGCAACTGCGTTCTCGGTAATTCTGGACTCAGTCCAGGTGGCATTACCGGAAAGATCAATGCCTTGTATGCCTACATCACTGGCTTCGCCTGCAACTTCGACGCCGTAAGTTTGAATTTCGCCGACATTTCCCGGAGTGCTGGCAACACTTCCATTAGCCAGAAGGGTTGACTGCGAATAAATAGCATTCCTTACGCGTTCCTGGAATAAACTAAGACGCAACTTGCCTTGATCCATGAAATATTCGTTGGACAGTTCCGAAGATAGCGCTTCTTCAGGTTTGAGATTGGGATTTGCATTGATAATATTTTGAATTCCACCCACTGTCGTCGTAGTCGATTGAAACAATTCAGTCACGGTGGCAAAACGATAAGCTTGGCCAAAAGATAAGCCTGTTTGCACACGATCTAAAGGCTTCCAGGTCAGTTTAGCCTTGGGCGAAAATCGCAGATCATTACGGTCCGACTGATTGATCGTCTGGAGTGCAGTACCTACTGTAGCCGTATTATAGCCATCGAAAGCATGCC
>DATBQC010000697.1:0-3405 GCA_036561065.1 Methylobacter sp.
TGTTTCTTTAAACAGAATCACTCTAATTCAATACTATGTGAGAAATAAAAGTCATGAGACACATGAAATGGTTGATTGAGCGAACTGATGTCACACCGTCAAAATATTTTGCACGATGGTATGGCGGTGATCAATGGACGGAAGAGCCTATGGCGGCTCTCCAATTCGATACGAAGCATGCCGCACATCAAGAATGGATTGACTCACTCCAAAAGAATCCATCTCTAAAACCTTTTGAAGATAAAGTTGAGATGTGTGAGCATCAATTCTGACCTGGACATGCTTTGCATGACTTTGACTCTAGGCTTTGCGCCTAAGAAAATGCTTTTTTGTCCTTCGTAATGTTGGAGGACGAAATGCAAAAAAGACCAGAGGTAATGCGAGCAAAGCGAGTGGCTCGGAAGCTCACAGTGATCGGTGTAGCTCCGCCTAGCCAAACGTCCGATAAACAGAAAGAATCGTCCTCATCCATCCCGAATGATAGTTCGCATCGTTATAGTTTGGTTAGGGTTCGCTGCCCTGATGGCATTCCTGGTATTACAGGTCATAGAAGCGCCGATTTGCGAAAGATTCGTTGAATTTCCCGGTATATAATATCGTTTCCACTGTTGATGCCATAAAGGTCTCTGATTTCCTCAGGGACATACCCGTTTTTTATCAAAAATGAGCGGATGGCTAAATTCTTTTCTTTTGCATCTACGATAACGGATTTAGTTCCAAAATCCATAATTCCTTCAATTTCTGCATTTCTCAACAAGAATGAAGTAATATGCCTTCCTTGTTGATCTGGACGTACTGAAATATTTTTAATTTCAAGCTCTGTTTCTGAATCTTGTTTCTTTTGATATATTATGACCGCAACAACTGATCCACCAATAATTGCTGTTGTTGCTCGTTTTTTCTCACTCAAAAGCTGACTGTAAACTTTTTCAGCCCATTTCTCGAGATCTGGATAATCTATTCTCGGTATCCATAAGCGAGGGTCAAGTAAATGAATAGAAATTTCTTCCGCCCATTTTATTGACTCATATGATGTAAACCTAATTCTCATTAGATTAACATACAAATTCTCTTGTAACATTTAACGATGGCTTGGACTCTAGATTCCGCAGAAACTGAATATAGATATATCGGTTCTAACGGTGATGTTATCGCCCGTGTTCGATTGATAGGTATTCGCGGAAGGTGGAGATGGAGATCTCCATTGATCGAAGAAGGTTCGCGAAACCCAGGATGCGGCACGGTTGATAGTTATATTGCGGCCATAAACGGAGCCGAGGATTTCTTGCGTCGAGTAGGTGCTATTTCATGAGGTCTTTCTTATCGTTTGAATTAATCTTATTACTTATTTTTATATATTTCTTAATTGATCTTATGTCTATTCCAAAGCAGATCAGACACATTCCTACCAGATGTCGGAAATGCGGGAAGAAATTGATCCGCTGGAAGTATCATTCGTCCGATGAATGCACAGTTCATAATATCATGCATTCATGATTGTATTCTCTATTTATGGAAGTTGATATTGATTATTTGAGGAATTTGCGTCAAGATGCATATGAACAAGGTGTGAAGGATTCTCTTCAGAATTGCCCGCATGGGTGCCTTCCTCAGTGCCATTCACATATCAAAGCGGGCGAGATCGTTGGCAAATTCTTCAAGAAGAATTTGTCTTGGAGCCCCTTCCGCGAAGAAGAAAAGAATCGGCAAAATGGCTGAGACGAAGAAGACTGAAAAGATCGCCCTCATTGATCTCGATGGCACTCTTGCTGATTATGACGCAGCAATGCGAAGGGATATGCAGACTATTGCTGCACCTGGTGAAGAAATTAAATGGTACGATGGCGCACCGGAGCATATGAAGGCGCGCAAGAAGCTGATTCAAGATCAACCCGATTGGTGGTATAATCTTGAACCCCTCCCTCTTGGGATGCAAGTCTTTGAGATGATGGGTGATATTGGCTTTACGCGGATGATTCTGACGAAGGGTCCGACCAAACGTAATCCGAACGCATGGACTGAGAAAGTGCGTTGGTGCAAGCGTCATATTCCGGGGACTGATGTTACCATCACGGCCGATAAAGGACTCGTTTACGGGAAAGTGCTCATGGATGATTTCCCTGAGTATGTGGATCGTTGGCTCGAGTGGCGTCACCGAGGCCTTGTCCTCATGCCCGCTTGCGCGTGGAATGAGGGATACTCGCACCCAAATGTTCTACGCTTCAACTGGGATAATCTTAGGGAAGTCCGAGAGCGCCTGACCACGGCTTATCTAATGTAGATTCCAATGGGTGCCATTTGGACGACAAAAGAAGGAATGAAAATTCCTGTCTCCGAAATGACTGATGATCATATTCGGCACGTCATCCGATTCATCCGTCGGAGGAGCCATCGCCGGTTCATCTCATCGAGCCTTGCCATCCTAGCAAATATGAGCGATGAAGACGGGAGCGCTGAATTCGCCTTCATGTCTTATGTCGAAGACCCTGAGATCCGCGAGCCAATCACTGCTCCATATGGGGATCCCTATAGGGATACTCCAGTTTTCCTAGATCTAATTCGAGAACTTAGACGACGTAATTTGAAAGAACTTTCTGTCCTGGTCTAAGAATTATCTTTATGAGCTCGACTTAACCCATAGATCTTAGCATTTTCTTCTTGATATTCAGCCAAGAATTCCCAGTTATACCTATGACCTGGTGCTTCGTAACATTTCACGAATGGTACCATTTTTCCCGCGCTCATGCTATTTTCTACTTCATATACGGTAGCCAATCCTCCCATGATGTCATCACTCCCTGAAATATAAATTTCATCTCCAATGGCGGGTGGCTTCAGGGGGTTGGTATGAAGGGGTGGGCGCCATCTTGGGCATGTTGTCTCCGGTCTTTCAATAGCTCGGACAACGTCTTTCTGAAGTGTCTTGGAATCAAGCGGGTACCGGACGGTCACTCCGCTTTCTTTACCTTTTCGGAATCTCTTGGGCCATATCACTCTTACTGAAAGCTCCAGTTTCCCGTTCTCCGATCGGACCAAATCTACTCGTCGTTTCCACCGCGCTTGTGCCTTTTTTAATTTCGCTTTCGACATTTTCCGTAGAGTGTATGTTTGATATAATTCTATTTCCGTGAGCAAACCTGGCCATAATCGTCATAGGTCCTTTGACCGACGTCCGAAATACTGGAGGCGGAGTGTACACGGCTACTTCGATATCGGTTATTGCACTTGGGAAGAGAGGTTTGGTGGTTGGTCGAAGCGTGAATTATCAGTAATAAATGGAAATAGGAGATATTGGCGGCGTCCATGATTATTAATTGCGAGAAGCATGGTCATATAGAATTAGTTCCTAACATTTTCCATATCATGAGTTGTCTTCAATGCCATCGAGATATTGTTCAGCAAACA
>DATBQC010000698.1:0-1715 GCA_036561065.1 Methylobacter sp.
TGTCGCGACGATCGCCCATCAGGATACGCAGATCCTTGATACTCAGATCACTGACTTCGTGCATCCGGATCAACAACGAAGCGCCGACCGGCAACCTGTGGTGACGGATTTTACTGATGACCGGCGGCGCGACTTCAAGTGCGCGCGACAAGGCCGCATCGTTCTTGAGACTGAGCTTCTCAATCAACGAATCCAACAAATTATTGGGGTCGTACGCAAGCTGATCAGTGAGTCTTGAGCTGTTCATAGAAGTGTCTAAGGATTAGTTGTGATGTCGATAATTCTATATAGCAAGTTTATTGTACAAGAAAAAACATCAAAAATACTTGTTTCAAAAAATGGATCAATCGACATCGTGTTTATCAAGTCACAATTCGCCAAATTGTGCCTCAAAAAATAATATTTTTCCCAACAAGCATGTTGAACTATAGAAATATAGTAACTAAATTTCAAAAAAACAACACTTAATTATTTCAAGCAAGCATTTCGGCCTTCCCGACCATGGGTCACGCCTTGGGAATCGCCAACAGTCGCCAACCTGCATGCCCCAAAGCCTGCAGGGTTTCGATGTTTTTATTGAATATCTGTGATGCATCGGGGAAGGCCTCCACTGCGCGATCAATGCTGGATTCGCGCAGCAGATGCAGCATCGGATACGGCGAGCGGTTGGTATAGTTGTCGATGTCGTCGGCGTCGCTACCGGCAAATTGGTAGCTCGGGTGAAAACTGGCAACTTGAATTGTTCCTGTAAAACCGAGTCCGTCGACGGTGGCATCGACAATATCGAGAAAGTCATTGAAATCAAGAAAATCTGTCAGTACCTGCGGATGAATCAATAGCGTGGTTTCGATCCGCTCGGGGTCGGCTGCCGCCAAGCCTTCCAATTCACCAATCAGTTCGGCCAACAATGCGTCCGTGGTTTGCGCATCGCTGACCGAATATCGGATCTGATTCTTGATGTGCACTGCTTTGGCAAATGGACAAAGATTGAGACCGATCACAGCTTTTTCGAGCCAGACCTTGGTGTCGGCAATGACAGTTTCGGCGTCGAGGGCGTTGATATGGTCGGTCATGGGGAGGATTCCGATTTTGCGTGCAGCATGGGGTCGCTGCATTTGACTAATAATATTCGCCTGACAAGGCCGCGATTCCATCAACCGACAAAATTTCCTGCCGACAGTCGTCAAATCATATACTCTTCGTTCGCCGAACACTTGCGACAACGCAAATCACATTGACATCATGGCCCTCAAAGCGACAATTTTCAAAGCCGAACTCCAGATTGCCGACATGGATCGGAATTATTACCAGGATCATGCGCTGACCATCGCCCGTCATCCGTCCGAAACCGACGAGCGCATGATGATGCGCATCCTGGCCTTTATTTTGCACGCCAGCGAAGCATTGACATTCGGCAAGGGACTGAGCGCCGACGACGAGCCCGACTTGTGGCAAAAGGATTTGACCGGAGCGATCGAACTCTGGATCGAAGTCGGTCAGCCCGACGAAAAACGCATCCTGAAAGCCTGCGGCCGCGCTGCCAAGGTATTCATCTACAGCTATGGCAACACCAGCAATATCTGGTGGAATCAAATCAACAGCCGGATTGAACGGGCAAAAAATCTGACCGTCGTTAATCTGCCGTCCGCCACCAGCATGGCGTTGGCGAAACTGGCACAACGCAACATGCAATTGCAATGCACAATCCAGGATGG
>DATBQC010000699.1:0-5825 GCA_036561065.1 Methylobacter sp.
TACCAATAAAATCGGCGCACTCTGCGGGCAAGAAGGCCACCATCCGACAATTTTAACGGAATGGGGCAAAGTGACAGTGAGTTGGTGGTCCCATAAGATAAAAGGGATACATGTTAATGATTTTATTATGGCGGCCAAGACCGACGCTTTACTGTAACGCCTCAATCGATGATCGAAGGCAGTAAAGATGACTCATAATAAACCTAAAATTAAGGTCTATTACGATGGGGCCTGTCCCAAATGCGTCAAAGACAGGTCGACCTACGAAAAACTAGCCGGTAATGCAGGCGAGGATGTCTGCTGGATCGACATCACCGGCCGGGAAGAGCAGCTGCGTAAAATCGGCATTGATCCTCACAAGGCGCTAACCGAACTGCATGTTCAGGATGAAAATCAGCGGATCCTGTCGGAGATGGACGCTTATATCCTGCTGATGAGCAAAGTAACTGTGTTGAAGCCGATAGCTTGGCTGATTGGGTTGCCGCTGATTCGTCCGCTGCTCGCCAGAATCTACCACTGGCAGGTTAATCGACGCCTGCACCGTAGCGGACGACTATAATTAACCCACCAGCTTTTTCAATACCGTGCGCAAAATACCGCCATCCCGATAATATTGAATTTCTATCGGCGTATCGATACGACTTACGGCTTTAAATGTCGAAACAGTTCCATCAGGCGCAGTTGCTGAAACCAAAATTTCCTGTTGCGGTACTGCTGCATCGGAAATATCGATAGCGAACGTTTCCGTCCCGGTTAATTTCAAGCTTTTAGCCGATTCACCGTCGATAAATTGCAGCGGCAAAATACCCATGCCGATCAGGTTGCTGCGGTGAATTCTTTCGTAACTCTCGGCAATGACCGCTTTCACACCCTGTATAAACGGGCCTTTCGCCGCCCAGTCGCGGGACGAACCGGAGCCGTATTCCTTACCAGCAAGAATGCACAACGGGATGCCCGCATCTTTATACTTCATCGCGGCATCAAAAAAGCTCATCCGTTCGCCGGTTGGATGATAAACCGTCACGTTGCCTTCAACGCCCGGAACCAGCTGGTTATGAATGCGAATATTAGCGAAAGTGCCCCGGCTCATCACCTGATCGTTGCCCCGGCGCGAGCCGTAACTGTTCCAGTCTTTTTGCTCTATGCCTTTCCCCAACAGGTATAACGCTGCTGGAGAGTCGGGGGCGATTTGACCGGCCGGTGAAATGTGATCGGTGGTGACGGAGTCGCCGAACAAGGCCAGCACCTGCATGCCGGTAAGCGGGCGTATTGCTTGCCGGGCTGTGCTCATTCCTTCGAAGAACGGCGGATTTCTGATGTAGGTTGAGTTCTCGTTCCACTCGTACAGTTCGGCGCCGCTGACTTCGACCTTCTGCCATGCCTTAGTACCGGTAAAGACATCCGCATAACGTTCCCTAAACATCTCCGGCGTCACAAACTGCCTTATGACTTCAGCCACTTCCCAAGGCATAGGCCAGACATCCTTCAGGTAAACCGGTTGGCCGTCCTTGCCCGTACCCAACGGTTCGCGGGTAATATCCAACGCCGTTGACCCCGCCAGCGCATAGGCGACGACCAGTGGCGGCGAGGCGAGATAGTTGGTCTTGGTCAATGGATGCACGCGGCCTTCAAAGTTCCTGTTGCCGGACAGCACCGCTGAAACGACCAGATCGTTGTCCACTATCGCTTTTTCAACCGCTTCATCCAGCGGGCCGGAGTTACCGATGCAGGTAGTACAGCCGTAACCAACCAGATAGAAGCCAAGCTGTTCTAGAAAACCAAGCAAGCCCGATTGCTTTAAATATTCAGTCACCACCATTGAACCGGGGGCCAGCGAGGTTTTGACATAGTTTTTAACGGTCAATCCCCGCTCCACCGCTTTTTTGGCGACTAGGCCAGCCGCCAGCATGACCGATGGGTTGCTGGTGTTGGTGCAAGAGGTAATCGCCGCGATAACGACTGCGCCATGGGTGATTTTTTCTTGTGCATCATTCCTCGACACGATGCCGCTGCGTCCCAGATCATTCTCAGACAGCCCCATGCCCTTGTTACCGGACGGTGCGGTCAGCGTCTGCCGATATGTCGGCCCTACCTGACTGAGGGAGATGCGGTCTTGCGGGCGCTTGGGGCCTGCAAGCGAGGGTTCAATGCTGCCGAGATCGACTTCCATGAGCTGGGTAAATTCGGGGTCAGGCGTATTGTCGGTGCGAAACAGCCCCTGTTCTTTAGCATAGCGTTCGGTCAGGTCGATCAGATCAGCACTACGTCCGGTCAGGCGCATGTAGCTTAAAGTCTCGTCGTCGATCGGGAAGAAACTCACCGTCGAGCCTTGCTCTGGCGCCATATTGCTGAGGGTGGCCCGGTCCGGGATACTCAAGTTGGTCAGCCCGGAACCGTAAAACTCAATGAATTTCCCGACCACGCCAAAGTTCCGGCAAAGTTCGGTAATGCGCAGCACCAGATCCGTTGCAGTCACGCCCGGAGGCAGTTCGCCGGTCAATTTGATGCCGACCACATCGGGAACCAGCATGTAGATAGGTTGATCCAGCATCACCGCTTCAGCCTCAATGCCGCCGACGCCCCAGCCAAGCACGCCTAGGCCATTAATCATCGGCGTATGCGAATCGGTGCCGACGCAGCTGTCGGGATAACAGACGCTTTTATCCTTGTTATGGAACACAACATGCGCAAGGTATTCGAGGTTTACCTGATGCACGATTCCGGTGGAAGGCGGAACCACGCGGAGATTTTGAAATGCCGATTGTCCCCATTTAAGGAATTCATAGCGTTCGGCATTTCTTTCAAATTCGACCGTTTCGTTCAATAACAGGGCGTTGGCCTTGCCGAAATAATCCACCTGTACGGAGTGATCAATGACCAGGTCGCAGGGAATCAACGGATTGATTTTTTTCGGATCTCCGCCCAGCCGCTTCATCGCATCCCGCATTGCGGCCAGATCCACGAGGGCAGGTACGCCGGTAAAATCCTGCAATATTACTCTGGCTGGTTTAAACGGAATTTCGTATCGGCTGCCTTGCGGCCGCCAGTTGGCGACACTCAAGACATGATCTTGGGTAATCACCTCGTTGTCACAGTTGCGCAATAAAGACTCAAGCAGGATCTTTATCGTGTGCGGCAGTCGGGAGACATTGGCAGCGCCGACAGTTTCAAGTCGGGAAAGGGAATAATACGAAACCGAGCCGATGCTGTCGGCTTTCAGTTGTTGACGTGCACCAAATGGATCATGGTTTTTCATAATAGAAACCTCGCTTTTGGACTCAAGCAATGTGTCGATAACAACCCTAAGTTAAACATCGCCCCCTCGGGGCAAAAAACAAGCCTCCGCTTCGATCATGATCGACCAAGCAGGAATTTATTAGTCAATAATGCAATTCGACGGGGTGGAAGCTCGCCTGCTATGGCTAATAGCTTGCTGATTATTCCCGGTACAACAGCTGCCTTTCCCCGCTGCATCGCGCAATAACCTTGTTTTGCATTTGTTTTTGGATCAGTCGTTAAATAACGGTATAAACGGGTTTGTGAGAATCCACCTTTAATCTGGAATCCGGTATTCATCGCCCCTGGACATAGCGCGGTCGTGGTAACACCGCTGCCTTTTAATTCGACGGACAATCCTCGATTAAAGGAAAGCACAAAGGTTTTACTGGCGTAATACACCGCGGCACCCGGACCGCCAGGTTGATAAGCTGCAACAGAGGCAACATTTAAGATACGTCCATGTCCTTGTTTAATCATTGCAGGAAGGAATAAGCGCGTTAGCTGAACCAGTGCCAATACATTCAAATTTATCATTTCCAGGTTTGCATTCGGATCAGATTCGCAGAATGGCCCATAAAATCCGATTCCGGCATTATTAACCAGATAATCTATCGACAGCCCTTTTTCTTGTACCTTGCTGTGCAGTTGGTTCGCCGCATTTGGGGCAGAAAGGTCAATTGGAATAAGCGTGACTGATATTCCATAATCACGTTCCAGCTCATTTCCCACCTCCTTTAAGCGTGATTCATTTCGCGCCACCATAACGACACTGATATGGTCTTGGGCAAATTGTTTGCAAAGTTCATAGCCGATTCCACTCGATGCACCAGTAATCAGAGCGGTTCGGGTGATGGTATTACTTTGTTTCAGTTCATCGCTCATTTTTCCTCCTGCCATTACCATTGTTTCTGACATTTGTACTTTATTTTAAGGTGGGATTTAATTTCATAAAATCAATGGGAGATAATTTATTTTTATGAATAAGACCAACTCGACTGGAATGACAAGAAAATCGGTATTGGTATCCAAATTGAGGGGAAAACAGTTATAGTCAAACTTCAATTATTTTGACTCAGGAGGCTATCATGGCAAATACCGGAAGCGATAATGATGTAGTGGTTACGGTGCCGAATAGAATTTTGCGGACACAGGTTGACAAATTATGAACAAAAACATCAGCAATACCCGTACCGAAACCGACTCCTTCGGCCCCATACAAGTACCCGCCGACAAATACTGGGGCGCACAAACCCAGCGATCCCTTCTTAACTTCAAAATCGGCGATGAACGTCTGCCTCGGCCTTTGATTCGGGCGTTGGGCATCGTCAAATATTGCGCCGCATTATCGAATATCGCGCTGAACAACATTGACGAAAAAATCGGTTACGCGATAACCGATGCGGCTCAGGAGGTTATCGGCGGCAATCTGGACGACAATTTTCCTTTGGTCGTTTGGCAGACCGGCTCCGGCACTCAATCCAACATGAACGTCAACGAGGTGATTGCCAATCTGGCTATCGAGCGCCTTGGCGGCGTTATCGGGTCTAAAACACCCGTTCATCCGAACGATCACTGCAATCGCAGCCAGTCGTCGAACGATGCTTTCCCGACGGCCATGCATATCGCCACCGTCGAGCAGTTGCACCATGTGCTGATTCCCTCGCTTCAGCATTTGCATCGTGCGCTTTCGGACAAATCCCAGGCATGGAGTGAAATAATCAAGATCGGGCGAACGCATTTGCAGGATGCAACCCCGCTGACATTGGGGCAGGAGTTTTCCGGTTACGCCGCTCAGGTACAGTTGGGCATCGACCGGATTAGCGACAGTCTCAAACGGCTGTATCCTTTGGCCCAAGGAGGCACAGCCGTGGGCACCGGCCTGAACTCGAAACCGGGTTTTGGCGATCAGTTTGCCGAAGAGGTTGCGAAGTTTACCCAGCTTCCTTTCGTTTCCGCAGCTAATAAATTCGAGGCGCTGGCCGCGCACGATGGGATGGTGGAAATCTCCGGAGTGTTAAATACCATCGCAGTCAGCCTCAATAAAATAGCCAATGATATTCGTCTGTTAAGTTCGGGGCCGCGCTCCGGCATCGGTGAGCTGTCGCTGCCCGAAAACGAACCCGGTTCTTCGATTATGCCTGGCAAGGTGAATCCGACCCAATGCGAAGCAATGACGATGGTTTGCGCACAGGTTATGGGCAATCACACCACCGTCACTTTTGCCGGGGCGCAAGGACAATTGGAACTCAATGTGTTCAAGCCGGTCATCATTTATAACGTGCTCCAGTCGATCCGTCTTATCGGTGATGCGGCGATGAGTTTCACCGATCATTGCGTGGTCGGCATTGAGCCGAATATCGACCGTATTGCCGAGTTGATGGAAAGTTCTCTGATGCTGGTAACCGCTTTGGCCCCGCGCATCGGTTACGACAATGCGGCCAAAATTGCGAAACTGGCTTTTAAAAATCGCAGCACGCTACGAGAAGAGGCGGTTTCCGGCGGTTTTGTGACCGAACAGGAATTCGATCGGCTGGTTCGTCCCGAGG
>DATBQC010000700.1:0-3120 GCA_036561065.1 Methylobacter sp.
AATTGCAACCGATATGGTTAAAGGTTGCGCCGCCCGCTTGGCAGGCATCGAAGTTCCCCGTTATGAAGATAACGAAACCACTTTTGCCGATTTGCAAGCGCGTATCGCCAAGACTAAAGCCTTTTTACAAAGCGTAAGCGCGTCGCAAATCGACGGCAGTGAAGATCGCCAAATTACACTGAAATTTGGCAGCAGGGAATTCGGTTTTTTAGGCCAAGTTTACTTGCTTGATTTTGTGCTGCCCAACTTCCATTTTCACCTCACCACCACTTACGCCATACTGCGGCATAATGGCGTAGAAATAGGGAAGATGGATTATGTAGGCGATTATTAATCTACGCTTCATCAGCAGTTACGAACCGCGTCATGCGCAAAAATCAAGACGAAAAGCTCTGGCGTTGTCACATTGTAAAAAATCATAAATAGTTGGACTCAAAAAATTTACTGAATTCTGAACGAGCAGCCGATTTGCTAATAGAGAACTGGTTATAGTCTTGGTTTGTTATAATCAAACATTGATTATTTTTTGCCCTGATCTTTACATACATGACCACACCCCCTGACATCACCATCATTGGCGGCGGCATTATCGGCCTGCTCACTGCCCGCGAGTTTATTGCGGCCGGTGCGACCGTCACCATTATCGAAAAAAATGAACTGGGACAAGAATCATCCTGGGCAGGCGGCGGTATTTTGCTGCCGCTTTACCCATGGCGACAACCGGATGCGATTACCCGCTTGGTGATACAAAGCCTGAAGCTGTATCCAACGCTGGCCTCGCAACTGACTGCCGAAACGCTGATAGACCCGGAATGGACTCCCTGCGGTTTGCTGATTGCTAAAAATCCCGACATTACTGCGGCTGTTAACTGGTGCGACGCTAACGCTATTTTGTATCGACCTGCCAGTGACGATTTTTTTAACACGGTAAATACAATTCCCGAGCAGCCACTTTGGCTGCCAGAGATTGCCCAAGCACGTAATCCACGGCTGGTTAAATCATTAAAACAAGACCTGATCAATAAAGGCGTTACGCTAATAGAACATTGCGAGTTAAAAGCAATTACCGTTACTAAAAACCGCATTACCTCTATCGACACCTCATCCGGCCAGTTCGCCGTCAACCAATTAGTTATTGCGGCGGGGGCCTGGACAGGACAATTATTTCGGCAGCTTTTGTCGGCCGCGACCTGCGATGCGCCGAGAATCTCCCCGGTTAAGGGCCAAATGCTGTTATTTGACGCCGAGCCGGAAACGTTGAGCTACATGGTTCTGGATAGCGATCAATACCTGATTCCACGGCGCGACGGCAAAATACTGGCGGGCAGCACAGTTGAACAAGATAACTTTAATAAGACCACCACGGAAGAAGCCCGAGACCGGCTGCAAGCCTTTGCATTAGATTTATTGCCGTCGCTTAAAAATTTCCCCGTCGTTAGCCATTGGGCGGGATTAAGGCCGGGGACCGAACACGGCATACCCTATATCGACAAGCATCCCGAGATCGGCAATTTGTACATTAATGCCGGTCATTTTAGAAACGGATTGGCGATGGGACCGGCCTCGGCGCAACTGATGGTCGATCTTGTTTTGGAGCGGCCGACTTCGGTAGCGCCGGATCCTTATAAACTAACCAGCGAACACTGATACCCATGAATATTTATCCTTTACTGCGTCCCCTGTTATTTTCCCTGGAGCCGGAAACCGCTCATGAAGTGACGCTTAAACTGCTGAATGCTGCTTATATTTCGGGCTTATCAAAATTAGTCTATCCGAAAATTGACGATAAACCTGTCAATGTCATGGGGCTGAACTTTAAAAACTCGGTCGGTCTTGCCGCGGGTCTCGATAAAAACGGCGATTATATTAATGCGTTGGCCGCATTGGGTTTCGGCTTTGTAGAAATAGGCACGGTAACGCCGCGCCCACAGCCCGGCAACCCGAAACCGCGCTTGTTCAGGCTGCCTGAGCATCAGGCGATCATCAACCGCATGGGCTTTAACAATCTGGGCATAGACCACCTGCTGGATCAAGTTAAACAAAGCCGTTACTCCGGCATTCTGGGCATCAATATCGGCAAGAATTTCGACACGCCGATTGAGCATGCAGCAGACGATTATTTGACCGGTTTGCGCAAGGCTTACACGTCTGCCAGCTACATCACCATTAACATTTCTTCGCCGAATACCAAAAACCTTCGTCAGTTACAACAGGGCGATGAAATCAAAAGCCTGATTGCTGCGTTAAAAGAAGAACAACTGAAACTGCAACAGCAGCATGGCAACTACGTCCCTTTGGCGCTGAAAATAGCGCCTGACCTGAACGCCGATGAAGTAACCCATATTGCCAAGCTATTGCTGGAATTTGAAATCGATGGCGTGATTGCGACCAACACCACGATAGCCAGGGACAAAATTGCAGGCCATCCGCTTGCGGATGAAGCCGGCGGTTTAAGCGGTGCGCCGGTTAAGGAGCAATCGACATTTGTGGTGAGGAGCTTGGCGACTGAATTGAACGGCAAGATTCCGATTATTGCGGCAGGCGGCGTGTTATCCGCCGCCGATGCACAGGAAAAATTAGCGGCGGGAGCGAGTCTGGTGCAGATATACAGC
This sequence comes from Methylobacter sp., assembly GCA_036561065.1. GTDB lineage: Bacteria > Pseudomonadota > Gammaproteobacteria > Methylococcales > Methylomonadaceae > Methylobacter_A. The sequence goes on from DATBQC010000700.1 coordinate 2,613, forward strand.
GGCCTTATTTATCGCGGGCCGCAGCTGATAGAGGAGATTGTTAAGAGCCTATGATCTGAAAAGGCGATTAAACCATCGCCTTTTTTCTTGGGACCTAAACAGTAGCCTAGTAATGGCTAACCTAAATATTATTTTTCTTCAGTAAATCCCGGATTTCGGTCAATAACTGCTCTTCCCTGGAAGGCTCTGGAGCCGCTGTCGGCGCAGGCGCTTCTTTTTTCTTAAGACTATTAATGAACTTTACCGCTATAAAAATAACAAAGGCAATGATCGTAAAATCAACCAGCGCTTGAATGAAATTGCCGTAGTTAAGGGTCACGGCAGGTTCGTTTCCGGCAGCTTCTTTTAGGGTAAAGGCCAGCTTGGTAAAGTCTACGCCGCCAATTAACACGCCAATCGGCGGCATGACTACATCGGCAACAAGAGATGAGATGATCTTGCCGAAAGCCGCGCCGACTATGATACCCACGGCCATGTCAACCGCATTGCCCTTGACGGCAAATTCTTT
>DATBQC010000701.1:0-2810 GCA_036561065.1 Methylobacter sp.
AGCGGTATTTAAGTGCAAGTTTCCATGCCTCAAACTCATTGATGGGGTTTATTTCAAAAAGCGTGTCCGACTTTCCGGGTTTGATTACAAACAGTCTGGGCAGGTCGGGCGTCGCCCGGATATTGTCTTGCTCGGTAAAATCGATTTCGACTTCTACGGGGCCGGCATAATCATTACGGATATAGTATTTGGGATGGCGCTCATCACCCGATTGCAATAGCCAGACTAATTGCTTGGGCGCGACTTTAAGCTGTCTGACTTCGACTTTTAGTTCGGTTTGCTTTTTCTCGGTCGCGGTCGGCTTATCGGTAAAATGCCATGTGCCGTGCTCGTCCTGATGTTTATAGAGTTTTTGGGCAGCGGCATTAAGCGAGTATAGCGACAATAGGATAAAAATTAACAGTGATATTTTCATAGCTGTTCATTGGGAAAACGTCGATCTTTACTCTTCAGGAATACTGGGGAAATAAGGGTCAGCGATTATAATTGGGATATACAGCGCAATCATGACCGCAATCGCAACAAAAGCCGGATTAATCATGCCAGCCAGCCAATAGGCTACCAAGCTTCCCCACACCATGCGTATCGGTCTTGGCATTTTTACAATTTTCAAAATATGCTCCTTATGATAAATAGGACCGCGAATTAGCTTTTCGTGATGTATTGATGGGCTACACTTTGGTTTTTGGTATTATGCCACTTAATTTTAATGAGCGCCCATTTACAAAAAAACGCTCATAAGCCGACTTAATTACATGCCCTATTCAAATAGTAAGTATTGGGATTTATGTGCGCCCATTGCCGGTGTTTTATTCACCTTATCTTTCGCCCCCTTCGATTATTCCGGCCTGGCGCTGCTGGCACTGGTGTTTTTGTTTTCCTGTTGGTTAAACATATCAGCTAAACGTGCGGCCTTGCGCGGCTATTTATTCGGCTTGGGCGCATTCGGCTCGGGCGTATCCTGGGTTTACATAAGCATGCACGATTTTGGCGGAGCTGGAGTGCTCGGAGCAAGTATGTTGACTGGGTTGTTTGCCGGCTTTTGGGCGGTGTTTCCTGCTTTGGTGGGTTACCTTTCGGTAAAAATGAAGGAAGCGGGACGGATCGTACTGGTGCCGGTTATCTGGATACTCGTTGAATATTTCCGGGGCTATTGGCTGCTGAACGGGTTTCCCTGGTTGCAGATTGCCTATTCCCAAATGGAGACGCCGCTGGCCGGATACATACCGGTATTGGGAGTTTACGGCACCGGTTTTATCGTGGCGTTGACGGCTTCAATTGTTGCTGATATTTTTCGGGCGATTGCATGGGCGGAGATAAGACAGCGTAGGATCGAATTTGTTCGCCTTGGGCGATTGAATTCGCTCCTACAGTTAATCATGACGCTGGCAATTCTATGGAGTGTCGGCAGCTTGCTGCGAAACCAAAGCTGGACGCATGAAATAGGTCAACCCCTTCGCGTTTCGATGATTCAAGGCAATATAGGGCAGGATCAAAAATGGCGGCCTGAAAACAAAATCAATACGCTATTAAAATATAAAAGGATGACCGAGGAGCATTGGGATTCCAATGTCATTATCTGGCCGGAAACGGCGATCCCCGCCTATCTGGATCAAGTTGAAGAAAACTTCTTAGCACCCTTGGCTAACGATGCCAAGCGGCACAATACCGATTTAATCATCAGCGTTCCAGTGCAGGAACAATCCCCGATAAAAAACTTCAATGCGGCAATAACCCTGGGCAAAGAGCATGGGATGTATCGCAAAACCCATTTACTGCCTTTCGGGGAATACCTGCCGCTGCAACCCCTGTCGGGTTTTGTGCTGGACTTGATCCATACCAGGTTGGGGAATTTCACGCCGGGGGCAATCGACCAGCCCTTATTGAAAGCAGGCGGCTACCCGTTCATAACCTTGATCTGTTATGAAGACGCATTCGGCGCTTTGAGTATCCGAGGTTTGCCGGACGCGGCTTTCCTGATCAACGTGACCAATGACGGCTGGTTCGGTGATACCATAGAACCGCATCAGCACATGCAAATGGCAAGAATGCGGGCGATGGAAACCGGACGCTTTTTACTGCGGTCGACAAACACCGGCATGACGGCAATCGTTTCGCCGATGGGTGCAATTATTAAACAGGCTCCGTTGTTTCAGGAAACAGCGCTGACCGGCATGATAACGCCTATGGGCGGCATGACACCTTATGCAAGATTTGGCGATAAGCCGGTTATTTGGGGCATGGTTGTTTTGTTGTTCGGTTTGCTGGGGTATGGGTGGGGTTTCAAATTAAAACATCAGCAATTATAGAATGATGGATTTCTCACCCAGCGAAGCGATCAATATCGCGGCGATAATCGATCTAATGCCGGGAGCGATTGCCGTGGGGAAATCAAAAATCAACGCCAATAACGAGAAGAAGGAATAGAGCAACGAGAAGTAACTCCGCAGTGATGGCCGCCCAACAAGCAAGAGATAGAAAAGAATCGTTCAGCTCCCGGAAACGAAGAGACCATATGTAATTAACTAGAGCCAGGCGCGGGCGAACACCGGTGCTTAGAGCAACAGTGGGCTGACCAAGGCTTACCCAGACGAAATGATGTGCTTTTTGTATGCGCCGCAAAAGCCAGGCTCCGTTAGCAAGAGAGAACATGACGATAGCTAAAAATAAGAACATCATCATGAGGAAGTGCCCAACGTAAAGCATACGACAATAAATACCTTATAAAATGTCAAATTTACCATATATCCACTATACATTTTTAAGCGCTACGGCCAATTTAATTTCAGCGTGTAGGATGGGTAGAACGC
>DATBQC010000702.1:0-1903 GCA_036561065.1 Methylobacter sp.
AGTGCACGAATTTGAATTTTTCATGCGTTCAGCTTGTCCGATGGCGGTGGCTAACTTCTTTCAGCGCCAACCTTAACTTGAATGATTTATGAAAAACGCAAAACTACTTTTGATCGATAGCGATGAGTACACTTCTTCAATCCTAATTGAAGACTTGAAACAACGCGGTTTTGACAATATAACCAGAATATCTGCAAGCCTAGACTTACATCAGGCAATCACCGAATCAAAGCCAGATGTGGTGATCTTTAATTATCACTTTCACCAGCCGGACAGCTTGATCAATTGTAGTGCGGTCAAGCTCATTGCACCTCAGACGGCGGTCATGGCGATTGTTTCAGCGGGCCCTGCCATGAAGTCGGTGCGGGCCTGGGCCAAACAAACCGGCTGTGTAGACGTCGTCATAGAAAAACCGCTTTCAGATGAGCGTTTTTTTATGTCATTAGGCGACTTGGTCAAAGCAAGATATGCAGCGCGCGTTCTTGAGACAAGGGCTGAGCGTTTGGCTAACCTGTTGCCGGAAGGTGCAATTTCGGCGATTGATGGCGATCACACCGATGAAGCTGAGATGTTTGAGGCGGCTATACTTTTTACCGATATTCGCCGCTCATCAGAAGCGATCACACACCTGCCACCACGTAAATTTTTCAAATTACTGAATCAATCTCTAAGCCTGCAAGCACGGCATATCAACCAATTCGAGGGGGCTGTCGTCAAATACACCGGCGATGGTGTCATGGCAATATTCAGAGGTATGGGCAGATCATATTTGGCTTTGCGTTGTGGTCTCGAACTCGCACGCAGCACCAGCCAGGATAGTATGCCCTTCGGTGTCGGCGTGGCAGAGGGTCTGGTGCTCGCGGGATTCATCGGTGACTCCAATCAGGCAGGACAAAGGCAACAATACGATGTGATCGGCGCTACTGTTCACCTCGCAGCCCGTCTCTGCAGCATGGCCAATGCCGGAGAAGTGATCGCCACCAACAAAATAAACTTAACCTCGCGTCTTCACACCCCAACAGCAAGAGATATTGGTACCGTAGCCATTCGCGGCTTTGATGCCGGTGTCGATTGTGTTGCCTTTAAACCAGATACTTCATTACAGAAAATCGGAGTGTAATTCATGCAAGAAAAATATAATGCCACGCAGATCAGCAAGGTCATTGATCAATCGCTGGTTTATCAATGCGCTTGCCCAGCCCAGGTTTGTCGAACCATTTTTGAATTACGCGAGCTTTTTGAATATCAAATAAATTGCGCCAACAACTCCGCGAATGACCGTCTGGTGCATGAGACCATTGCCACCGCAACTGCGCAAGCGCACGCGGTCATGGAGGAATGTTTGAGCAAGGTACTGGAAATTGAAGGTTGGGATTCTGCCAGCCTGATCATGCCGGAATCGCTACGTAAAAAACCTGCCAAACCGATTTAGCCTGTCACTCATTTGCCGGAATATGCCCATGAAAAATTTAATCCAGATCATCTACATCAGCCGTTCAACTTTTGCCGCTACCGATAGCGCAGGAACCATAGAACCAAATGTAGCCCGCATATTGGCCAAATCCAGAAGTAATAACCGTATCAAAGGTTTGGTCGGGGTACTTTATTTCGGCGACGGCTGTTTCTTTCAATGCCTTGAAGGTGAGGAAAGCACCGTTGATACGCTTTATAAAACATTACTTGAAGATAGCCGCCACAAGGATCTGAAGCTGCTTTCCAGAAAGATGATTAGCGAGCTTTCGTTTCCCGATTGGTCCATGAAATATGTTGGCGTAGACAATCAAATGAAACACCTGCTTTCAAGCAATGGCTATAAAAAATTCGACCCTTACGCGTTCGATGGTGACATGGTGCATAAAGTCATGGGATTGCTACATCTAGCCACTGACCCAAGCAGAAGCGA
>DATBQC010000703.1:0-12632 GCA_036561065.1 Methylobacter sp.
GAACCGAGATTGTCTGAAATTGCAACTCAGATTTCCGATATTTTACAAGATATTAGGTTTGGCTCGATTGAAATTATTATTCACGAAGGCAAAGTTGTACAAATCGAGCGTAAAGAGAAATTGCGCTTTGATAATAAAAAATAATTTCCCATTTCTACCGTAAAAAACGGCGATTGAAAAAATACTACGTGAGAGATAGCGGCCTGACCGGATCACCGGATGGTACAAATATATTAAGGACCAAAACTATGAAACATTTTAAACGCACCGCTTTAGCCAGCGTGATTAACCTTGCCTTATTCGGCATTCCCGATGCCCATGCCGATAACGCAGCCCTAGAGCGCCGCATCCGCGAACTGGAAAGCCGTCTGGAGAAACTGGATCAGGCCAGCAAACCCGTTGCAGCGGCTCCCGAAGTGGAAAAACTGACTCGAAAAGTGAACACCCTGGAACGCAAACTGGAAGTGCAGGATGAAGTGACTACCGGCACATTCAAAAAGTTACCGGTATTCGAGGCAGGCGCGGATGGATTCAAAATTTCTTCTTCGGACAAAAAACACCAGGTGCGGGTACGCGGCGCGGTACAAGCCGACGGGCGTTTCTGGCTTAATGATGACACTTCCAGATCGATTGACAAATTCGAAATCAAGCAGGCACGTATCTGGTTGGAAGGTTACTTCTTTAAAGATATTTATTTTAAAATCATGCCCGACTTTGCGGCGAGCAGCAATATTCTGCCGGACGCTTACCTCGACTATGCCTATCATCCTGCGGCCAGCCTGTTGGTCGGTAAGTTCAAGCCTTCGATCAGTCTTGAGCGCTTACAGGGCGATGCGGACGGCACCTTCCTGGAACGCGCCTTCCCCACTTATTTAGCGCCGAACCGTGACGTCGGTGTGCAACTCCATGGTGCGTTCTCCAAGCCGGGCTACAAGGCAGAGACTGTAGCAGGCCCTATCGATACCAAGAATACGTTCACCTATCAGGTCGGTGTCACCAACGGATCTGGAGACGATGGCAGCCCAAATAATAACTCGCCCGATACGGATAACAACAAGGAAGTGGTTGGGCGTTTATTTGCCCACCCGTTCCATCACACCGGCTATTCCTGGCTGGAAGGCTTGGGATTTGGTGTAGCCGGCACTGTCGGCAATCCGGATAGACAGGCGCTTAAAGCTCAGGCAACGCCGATAGGCAGGACCACCTATCTGGATTATACGAAGACCAATACCGGTTTTGCCACGCCGACATCCGACGGCGGCCAGTTCCGTATTTATCCGCAGGCTTACTGGTTTTCCGGGCCGTTCGGCGCCATTGGCGAGTATGTGGTTTCGTCCCAGCACTTGGTCAGCGGAAGAACGGATGTTGTACAGAAGAATACGGCTTGGCAGTTCCAGGGTTCTTATGTGGTCACCGGCGAAGATAATTCTTTTGCCGGCGTCAAACCCATTCGGAATTTTGATCCGCTGAAAGGCAACTGGGGCGCTTTGCAGCTTGCAGCACGCTACAGCGAACTGGATGTGGACAATGATACCTTCAAAATTGTCGATATAAATCAGTCGGCCGCGAAAGCTCAAGCATGGACGGTAGGCGCCAACTGGTTCCTTAACAGCAATGCCATTATTCGGGCGAATTACGAAAATGTATCTTTCGCCCGCGGTGCGGCCGGAGGCCGTGATCTGGCCAACGAGTCAATTTTTGCAACACGTTTCCAATTAGCATTTTAAACAACCTGACATAAGGCGTTTTACTCATGAAAAACAAATTTACCAATATCGTCTTTGCGGCCGTGTTAGCCGTATTGGCGGCCAGCGAGGTGCGCGCGGCGGAGATAAATCTGCTTAATGTATCTTATGACCCGACACGTGAGTTGTATAAGCAATACAACGCAGCCTTCGCCAAATACTGGAAAGCCAAGACCGGCGATACCGTAACCATCAACCAATCGCACGGTGGCGGCGGCAAGCAGGCGCGCGCTGTGCTGGAAGGGCTGGAAGCGGATGTGGTTACGCTGGCGATCGCTTATGACATCGACCAGCTTTACCAGAAGCGCAAACTGATCCCGGAAAAGTGGCAAAGTTCGCTGCCTAACAACAGCTCGCCTTACACATCGACCATCGTATTTGTGGTGCGTAAAGGCAATCCGAAAGGCATCAAGGATTGGAATGACATCGTCAAGCCCGGCGTCAGCGTGGTAACGCCGAATCCGAAAACCTCAGGCGGTGCGCGTTGGAACTATTTGGCAGCCTGGGCTTATGCGTTAAAACATAACAACAATGATGAAGCTGCTGCGACGGCATTCGTCGGCCAGTTATTCAAAAACGCGGCGGTATTGGACACCGGTGCACGCGGCGCAACCACCAGCTTTGTCGAGCGGGAAATCGGCGATGTGCTGATCACCTGGGAAAACGAAGCGTATTTGGTGCTGCGTGAATTCGGCGCGGATAAATTTGAGATAGTCACGCCCTCGTTGAGTATTTTGACCGAACCGCCAGTCACGGTGGTCGAAGATGTGGCGCGCAAGCACGGCACCACCGAAGTGGCGACGGAATATTTGAAGTATCTGTACAGCAAGGAAGGTCAGGACATTATCGGCAAAAACTTCTACCGTCCAACCGATCCTGAAGTTGCCGCTAAGTATGCCAAGCAATTCCAGCCGCTGGAGTTGGTAAAAATCGATCAGTTCGGCGGCTGGGATGTCGCGCAGAAAAAGCATTTCTCCGATGACGGCGTGTTTGATCAGATATACGGGCCGGGAAAATAGAAGCACGTCGTTCGCTGGTTCCCAAGCTTGAGCTTGGGAACCAGGATGTAGGCCGGAATAAGGCCATCCAAGCGCGTAGCGCGAGGTGGCGTTTCCGGCAGTTCGGGAGACCTTTGCCGGAAACGCCAGTTCTTGCTGTCGCTCGAACCGGCTTATTCCGGCCTACTTCAATATGTGTATAAAAATGAGTTCTCCGGCGTGGGAACGATAATTACCGGAGTGAGGCAATGTCAAAAAGCAGTATTATGCCGGGTTTTCGCCCAACCCTAGGGTTCACCCTGATCTATCTGGGTCTGGTGGTCTTAATTCCGCTAAGCACGTTGGTGTTTAAAAGTTTTCAGCTGAATTGGGATGATTATGTCCACCTCATAACCAGCAAGCGGGTGTTGTCCTCGTTTCGAGTCAGCTTTTCCACCGCACTGGTAGCCGCTTTGATTGCCGGTTTTTTCGGCTTCATTGTCGCCTGGGTGTTGGTGCGTTATTCATTTTTCGGCAAGCGTTTTTTTCATGCTTTGATCGACCTGCCTTTCGCCCTGCCGACCGCCGTTGCCGGTATTGTGTTGGCGACTATTTTCCAGCCCAGCGGTTTTCTCGGTAAGTTGCTGATTGATCTGTTCGGCATACAGGTGGCTTTTAAACCCTTGGGTATCGTGATGGCGCTGATTTTTATCAGCATCCCGTTTGTCGTGCGCACCGTCGAACCGGTACTGCTGGAATTCGAGTCGGCTATGGAAGAAGCCGCATCGAGCCTGGGCGCGACGCGCCTGCAAGTCTTCGGCAAAATCATTTTTCCGAATGTCTTCCCGGCCTTGCTGACCGGTTTCGCATTGGCTTTTGCCCGAGGCGTGGGCGAATACGGCTCAGTCATTTTTATCGCCGGTAATATTCCCTATGTATCGGAAATTGTGCCGCTGTTGATTGTTACCAAGCTGGAGCAGTTCGACATGGAAGGAGCCACAGCCATCGCCTTGACGATGCTGGTCATCTCGTTCGTGCTGCTGCTGTTGATTAACCTGCTGCAATTGTGGGTGCGCAAGCGCTCGGGACAACTCTAAGGAGGATGCGAATATGAACGCCATTGCTCAACCCATAAATCCGGCCAGATTGGTGGCGCGACAACAAAAGGTTCTGCAGGATGCAGACTGGGTCAGATGGAGTCTGATCGCGATTGCCGTCGGTTTTATCAGCTTGTTTATCTGCGTGCCTTTAGGCTTGGTTATTTTTCAAGCCTTCTCCAAAGGCATAGCGGCTTATTGGACGGCATTGTCTCAAGCCGACACGTTGGCTGCGATCAATCTGACCTTGTTGACCGCATTGGTCACCGTGCCGTTGAATACGGTATTTGGCGTGGCTGCCGCTTGGGCAATCACGCGCTTCGAGTTTAAAGGCAAGAGCCTGTTGACCACCTTGATCGACCTGCCGTTCTCGGTATCGCCGGTTATTTCGGGATTGATTTTCGTGCTGCTGTTCGGCGCACAGGGCTGGTTCGGCGAATGGCTGATGGCGCATGACGTAAAAATCATCTTCGCCGTCCCCGGTATTATTCTGGCTACCTTGTTTATTACCTTTCCGTTCGTGGCGCGGCAATTGATTCCGCTGATGCAGGAAATGGGCAACCAGGAAGAAGAGGCGGCTCTGTCACTGGGCGCGAGCGGCTGGAGAACCTTTTGGTCCGTTACGATACCGAATATCAAATGGGCTTTGCTGTACGGCGTGTTGCTGTGTAACGCCAGAGCGATGGGCGAATTTGGCGCGGTTTCGGTAGTTTCCGGCCATATCCGGGGGCTGACCAATACACTGCCTTTGCATGTGGAAGTCAGTTACAACGACTATGACGTGGTCGGTGCATTTGCCGGAGCGTCGATTCTGGCCGGCTTGGCTATCGTGACATTGATTTTAAAAACGGTTTTGGAATGGCGGCAGGCCAACCGATAAGGCGATTTCCATGAAAGAACGTCCCAGCGTTACGCATTTTTATTCACCACGAAGACACGAAGGATACGAAGCTTATGATTTTCTTCGTGCTCTTCGTGTCTTCGTGGTGAATAACCGAATCGGACATCGCCTAAGCACCATGGTTTTATTTTTGAGGAATCCACTATGAGTATTTTACTTTCCAATATCAGCAAAAAATTCGGTGCGTTTACCGCCCTGGACAACATCAATCTGGAAATCCCGGAAGGTGAACTGGTGGCTTTGTTAGGGCCTTCCGGGTGCGGCAAAACCACGCTGTTGCGAATCATCGCGGGCCTGGAAAGCGCCGATCAAGGACGGGTATTGTTAAGCGGCCAGGACAGAACCGATCAGGATGTCAGCCAGCGCGGTATCGGCTTTGTTTTTCAGCACTATGCGTTGTTCCGGCACATGACGGTATTCGAGAACGTGGCGTTCGGCTTAAGAGTCAAGCCCCGCCGCGAGCGTCCGGGCGAAGCGGTTATCCGTAAGAAAGTGCATGATTTATTGAACTTGGTGCAGCTTGACTGGCTGCATGACCGCTATCCCGATCAACTGTCCGGCGGCCAACGCCAGCGTATTGCGTTGGCTCGCGCCTTGGCCGTGGAGCCGTCGGTGCTGTTGCTTGATGAGCCGTTCGGCGCGCTGGATGCCAGTGTACGCAAGGACTTGCGCCAATGGCTGCGCAACCTGCATCACGATTTGAATGTCACCAGTATTTTCGTCACCCATGACCAGGAAGAAGCCATGGAAGTCGCCAGCCAGGTTGTCGTGCTCAACCACGGGCAAATCGAGCAGCAAGGCGCGCCCGGCGATATTTACGACAATCCGGCCAATGCATTCGTATCCCGCTTTATCGGGCAGACCAATGTATTTTATCTGGAAGAGCAAGATGTCGATTGGCTGCAAACAGCAGGGTTATCCAATGCGCATCGGCAAGGCAAGGTCGCGCATGTTCGTCCGCATGACATCATCATTGAAAAATCTCTAGCCGATAGCGATGATGGGTTTGTGACCTTAAAAGACTGGCAGCATTTGGGCTCCCTGATCCGTATTGAATTGATCAAGAACGGTTCGAGTGGCCCGGCTGCAAGCGTTTATGCCGAAATGCCCAACGACCAGTTCAGACGATTGCATCTGAATAGGGGCGATAAGGTTGATTTGCGTATACGCCACGCGCATTGGTTTCATTAGCAGAGGCTGTTATAGTTAAACAAAAGATATTCATCTCGTTCCCACGTGCTACGTGGGAACGCAGTTTAAGGCGCGCTGCGCTGGTCAGTATTATAGAAAGCACATCGTACAAATACGGGACGCAGCGCGTCCGGCACTGCATTCCCACGCGGCGCGTGGGAACGAGAAATAAACTGTTCCCGGAAGGAAGCCTCCACCTAACTTATTATAAATAGCATAGAAACTCTTGATAATAATAACGGTTTGTCAGTGCGCATCTGTGACTGAATGATTACGAATTTTTTATAGTTTTATCCGTGGGTATCTGCTTAAATCCGTGTCCTCCGTGTGCAATTATTAGATAGGGAATCTCCAAATAAATGAACTTGAGCCAAATTGAATTACTTCGCGTTCTTCAGGAAAATGATTTCAGCCTTTCAAAAGCGGCGGAAAAAATGCACATCGTGCAATCGGCGGTCAGTCGGCAATTGCAGCTTTTTGAGGCCGAGTTGGGTTCCCCGATATACGAACGGCAGGGCAAGAAACTGATAGGCTTGACCTCCTTGGGGCGGCGCATCATGGAGGAGGTCGCAACCATCAATATGGCCAAAAACAATATACAGACCATAGCGGCCGATTATATTGATAGTAATCAGGGTGTTCTGCACATTGCGACCACGCACACCCAGGCCAAGTATTTTTTGCCGAAACCCATCCTGCGCTTTAGGGAAAAATATCCGGGCGTCAGGATTTATATGATCGAAGCGTCGCCGGAACAGCTGATTAATAAACTGCACACCCGGAAAGCGGACATTGCCATCTGCACCGAGAAAGTCGGCGAAGATGCCGATTTGATCGTCAAGCCTTGCTATGAATGGCATCACGCGGTAGTGGTGCCAAAAAACCATCCGCTGAGTGAGGGTGACATCTCGCTTAAACGGCTCGCTTCATTCCCGATACTCACCTACAGTTTTGGTTTTACCGGACGCTCGAATATCGAGACCGCCTTTAAAAATACCGACATGGAACTGGACATTATTCTGGCCGCCGCCGATACCGACGTGATCAAGACTTATGTCCGGTTAGGCATGGGCGTCGGCATTATTGCCGGCATGGCGTACGATCCGATGATGGATCAAGACCTGGTGGCGCGGGATTTATCGCATCTGATTCCCAGCTCAAGAACCAAGATTGCTTATCTGAAAAACAACTACCTGCCTTTATACACGCAACACTTTATAGACGAACTGCTGGTTGCGGCTAAAGAACTTAATCTCCATTAAAATAGCTTATGGGGGTTACCAATCTCCAGAGACAGGGGAAGAATCCGTTTCTTGATTTGGATAATATTTCCATCGTCCTCCCAAACCAGATCAAAAATTAAACGCCTTAGCCTTACCTGCCTGCACTTTAAATTGTTTCATCCACGTTTTTCCTGACAATTTCTCGGCCAACGCAACAGCAAGATGTTGCGGATCAACGCCCATACCTTTGTTTCGACCCAAGCCCTGCATGCAGGACGGGCAGTTGGTCAGGATGGTGGCCCTACCTTTTTCCGGCATGGCTTCGGCTAACGATTCCCGTTTCCGGTGCAGCATCGCGGCGGAGATGTCGGGACGGGACAGGGATAACGTTCCGGCCTCTGAACAGCAATTCGGCACGGGCTGAACGCTGCCGAATCCGCCCAGTTGCTCAAGCACGTCCAGCGCCTTGCCGTCCAGCGAGTCGTGGCACGGTGCATGATAAAGATAGGACTCGCTGCCAGTTCCCGCCAATTGTAAGTCCCGCTCCAGCGCATAACGGGTTATATCGACCAGCCTGCCGCCGAACAATTTAGCTGCTTCCATCTCGTTCAAGCCCTCGCGGCAAGTTCCGCAGGTCACCACGCAGCCGTCGAACTCCAGATGGGTGAACATGTCCCGGATTTGGTTCAGCAGGATGGTCACCCGCAAACCGTTTTGCGAATGCATTTCGCTCTGGCCGTTGGCATAGGCCGGAAATCCGCAACACAAGAACGGCGGCGGTAACACTACTCGGGTTTTCAAGCCCATCAAGACATGGATGGCAGCCATCGATATGTCGGACACCATGCGTTCGGACCCGCAACCGGGGAAATAGAACACGGTGCGTTCGGCTTCCTGATCGGGTTCAAATACCAAAACCTGGTCTTCCTTGCAATCGGGCAACAAGTCTCGCAATGTAAGTGCCGGCACAGTCGGCATCGGCGAACTCAGTAGTTGCAATGGGTAATGCTTGGACTGACCTTTTTTCGGTTGCAATGGCTTGGCTAATACCGCACCCAGCTGTTGCCCTACAAAACCGGCCCGAAGAACGCCGAAACGGAAAACCTTGTTGAACATCGGCGAGTCGCTGTGCAAATAGCGCAACGTCATTTTGGTTGCCGCCGCTGTGCGCTTATAACCCCAGTCGGCCAGAATCCGGCGCTCCAGCACCGAGACGTCGGCGGAATCTATATCGACCGGACAGGGTTTGGCGCATTTGTGGCAGGTTGTGCAATGATCGGACACTTCTTCCAGCCATTGCAGCAGCTCGAATTTTGTCGAATATTCGCGCTGCGCGTCGAACAGCAAGGCTTCAATAATCGCGCCGATCGCCAGGTTCTTGTTGCGCGGATGATAAAACAGGCTGCCCGCAGGATGGAAAACGCCGCAATCGGGTTTGCATTTTCCGCAACGCACGCAATGGGCGATTTTGTTCGCCAGCTCTTCCAACTGGCCGTGACGGAGGATGCGTGCTTCCAGCCCCAACAGGTTGAACGAGGGCGTGAAGATATGTTCCAGCGCGGCAAAATCATCCAGCTTGCCGGGGTTCATTAATCCGGTCGGATCGACTTCGCTACGATAGGCGCTCAGTGCCGCGATGCGCTCCGGTTCCAGGTACTTGAGTTTGGTGACGCCGATGCCGTGTTCGCCGGACACCACGCCGCCCAATTCGACCACCTTGAACATGACTTGGTCGATGACTTCGCCCGAGCGTTCTAGCATATCCCGGTCGTTGGACAGCACCGGCAAGTTCACATGCACGTTGCCGTCCCCGGCATGCATGTGGGTCGCCAGCACGATGCGCCGGTCGCGCACTTCCTGATGGGCAAGGTTCACGGCGGCGATAATCTTGGGGAAGCCGCGCGCCAGCTCGGCGAATTCCTTTTTGAATCCTTTGATGATCGACAGACTGCGCAACGTTTTTTCGTCTGCTGTCGCCAGCGCGTTTCTGGCGGATGCATCAAGCTCCAGCGCAACAGTTGATCGGGCGTCGAATGAATCGTTATTGTCTTCAACCGGCGGTTCGCGGAATAATGCGGCTGCCCGATCAAGGAACTTCAGTTGGGCGTAGCGCTCTTCCTCTACGTTGACTTCGTCGATAAAGCGGGCAAACTCGGCCAGTGTTTCCAGCGGAATGACGACGTCTTCATTCAGCTTAAAGGCATTGGTGCGCCTTGCAATCGCGCCGAATTTTTTGCGATCCGCCCAGTATCGCTCGGCTTCCGCCGAATCGTGGGCTTCGAACAGTTCGCTGTTGGGGTATTGATCGAGAATGGCGCGGATTTTATCGATACCGTGTTGAGCCTGATTATCTGAATGCCCCGCAACATCGATCAGCAGTACGGCTTTCGGCGTTTTGAAGCGACTCGATTTCACCTGATAGTCGATCGCGCGCACATATTCGTCATCGAAATGTTCCAGTGCCAGCAACGTGTCTTCGCCCTGATCGGGAAACGGGAATGCTTTAGACAATTCGACAATCACGCGGCTGGCTTCTTCCATGTCCTGGCCGAAAAACTCCAGGCAAATCGTGCGCGTGGCTTCAAACTTCGGATAAAGGATAAATTCCGCCGAGGTGATGATGCCGTCGGTGCCTTCTTTTTGCAGGCCCGGAACGCCGCCCAAGGCCTTGTTGGTGATGTCTTTCCACAGGCCTTTCTTTCTGATCTCGCTGCCTTTCAAGACAATGATTTTAATCGACTCGCCGCTCTCGTCGAGTACCTCGTAAGTGACATTGTCCTCCGGCAATATTTTACGCAACTGGTGGTCGATTCTACGCACCTGCCAACGTTTGCCACCGGGCATCGCCATCCGCCAAGAGATCAGGTTGTCGATGCAGGTGCCCCAACGCACCGCGCATTTGCCGCCGGCGTTTTCGGCTATGTTGCCGCCTATCGAGGACGCCCAAGCACTGGTGGGGTCGGTGGCAAACACCAGACCCCGACTGCTTGCGTATTGATGGGCTTTTTCGGTAATCACACCGACTTCAACTTCAAGCACTTGAGCCTCAGCGGTCTGTCCATTCCAAAGCTTAAACTCCATGTCGCGCACGCCGCGAATACGGTCAAGTTTTTCGGTATTAATCACCACGCAGTCCGGCCGTAGCGGCACCGCGCCGCCGGTGAGTCCGGTGCCGCCGCCGCGCGGCACGGCTTTTAATCCCATCTTGGCAATGGCAGTGAGCAGGGGCGATAGTTGCTCCTCCTTGTCAGGCATCATCACCGCTACCGGTAGGTATAAGCGCCAGTCGGTCGCATCGGTGGCATGGGAAACCAGCGTGAACGGGTCGAACAATACGTTTTTAACCCCAATAACGGCGCCCAGCTCTCTTTTCATGCGACGACGCAATCCCGGCACTTTTTCGACATCGCTACGAAAGTCGTCCAGCAATTGGCGGGATGCGACCAGCACTTTATGCACTCGGGCTTCATCGCCGATATTCTGTTCGATGATACCCAGATGCTTTTCGGCATTTTCGAACATGCGTTTGCGCCTGCTGGACGAGCTGACCAGTTCTTGGAATAAATAAGGATTGCGACGGTAAATCAGGATCTCGCCGAAAAAACGCATCAACAATCGGGCGGAGCGCCCGGTTACTCGCCGGTCGCGCAATTCCTCCAGAGTTAACGCAATCTCCGAACCCATCAGGAAGGACACGACCTGCCAATCGTCCGCAGAGGTGTAGTTGAACGGAATTTCCCGATGACCTCGGGGAATGCTAAGTGTGGAATGGGCTACGGTTTTTACGGCGCTGGTCGACATGTTTGGTTTTATCCGGGATGATCAATGCTGGGTATTGTCCCATTAATGATTGAGACGGTGAAGAAGTATAAGATCTCTTTAGGAAATTTTGATGACAACGATCCAATTGAGGGAGTGGGCAAGGTCAGTGATGTTACTTATTGATTGAATAACTTGGATTCTTTATCCTAAAATCATTTGTAGAATGCCTGCTGATTTTTTTCAGGCCAATAGTGTTATGGTATTAATACTTTATTTATATAAAATGAAGTATCCTGCAAGGAAACAACTTTACCAAAGGTGATCAATATGAAAAAACTAACAATCGGCATCGTTTTTATCGGCAGCGCATTGCTATCAGGTTGCTATAGCCAAGGCGGATGGACGCCAACCGTCGATACCTATGGTGACCCTAATGCCCATCGGGTTAGCCAGGATATGGCCGAGTGCAAAGACCTAGCGAGTCATGCCTCAGGCGGCACCGCTAAAGAAACAGCTATCGGTGCGGGCGTAGGCGGCTTGATCGGCGCGGCCGGCGGTGCGGCGATAGGTGCAATCGCAGGAAATCCCGGAACAGGTGCAGCGATAGGTGCGGCAGCCGGTGGTATCGGCGGCGGCGCTAAACAAGGTTTTGAGGGCGAAGCTACCTACAAAAGGGCCTATTCCAACTGCATGAGAAACCGCGGTCACCGTGTCGTTAACTAATCCCGGTTAATCGACAAAATGCCCGGTGGCAACACCGGGCATCCCCCATCCATCTCGGCTTTATCTCAACAAACTCGATACGTCTTGCGCTGATTGATTAGCCTGAGCGGAAACCCCAGCATCCCCCCATTGCAAAACCTGCTCCTGTAACAGACAAGCCATTTCCTTGGCAAAAATCGGTGTCCATGAAGTAGCGGCGGGAAGTCGTCAGGTTTTCAGCCGTTTCCTGCAAGCCGTCTATTTACGCTATTCGATAGGCTACGACTAAGTCAAAATCCTGTCTTTGCAAATCCATGCTGAGTAAAATCGGTTATAACGGAACTGATTCGATATAATGCTATAGTGCAAAAAAATAATATTTTGACGGGGGATAGCGATGACTGACAAGAATAATAAAAAACACAAGATCGTGATTGTAGGCGGCGGGGCGGGGGGGCTTGAGCTTGCCACCAGTCTGGGCAAGAAATTAGGTAAAAAAGGCCTGGCCGAAGTTACATTGCTGGACGCTACACCGACGCATATCTGGAAGCCCCTGCTGCACGAGGTTGCAGCCGGTACGCTGGACGAATCCGAGCAGATTGAATATCTGGCTCAGGCTTATCGCAATCATTTCCGCTTCAGGTTGGGCCGGATGGAAGGCCTGAACCGGCAGAAAAAGGAAATTTATGTCAGCCCGACGCTGAGCGACAGCGGCGAAGAGTTAATGCCGAGGCGTACGTTCAGTTACGATACTCTGGTGATGTCGGTCGGCAGCATCAGCAACACTTTCGGCATCAAAGGCGTGGCCGAACACTGCCTGTTTTTGGATACCACCACGCAGGCGTTCAAGTTTCAAAAGCAGCTGGTTGAGTCGTACATCAAAAGCCATGCCGGCAAAGCCGACAAGTCCCTATCTATCGTGATCATCGGCGCGGGAGCTACCGGCGTTGAGCTGTCGGCGCAATTGCACGAGGTGACCAATCTGCTGGCGGTATACGGCCTGGATGAGTCCAGCGAGGTGAAGCTGACCATTA
>DATBQC010000704.1:0-4260 GCA_036561065.1 Methylobacter sp.
CCCAGGGGCGGAATCGAACCGTCGACACGAGGATTTTCAGTCCTCTGCTCTACCGACTGAGCTACCTGGGCGGAACTACAAAAGAGCGCCATTAGACTCGATTACGCGCCGACAGTCAATAAATAATGTTTTTTACTGGGGTGGATTTAGACTGCTCGGGGCGTTTTCTTTGCCGAACAGGTTGATAATAAAACTGAAGACTTTTTTCACGCCCACCCATATTCGGGGCAGCAGCCAGATAATCAGTACGATAAATCCCGCCAGCGCTATTAAAAACAGTACAGGATGATTAATGCACGCCCAGACGCCGGTTATCACGATGATATCTTCGCTGATCGAGGCAATCCAGTTGCTAAAAGGTTCCGGAGAGGCGTTAATCAACACACGGCTCCCGGCCTTGGTCGCATGAGAGCTTGCCGCCAAGCCTCCGCCGATGATGGCTGCGGCCAATTCAACGGCGGGATTCAAATCACCAACCGCTCCGACCGCGAGCATGGCCCCTGCAGGGATGCGGATAAACGTGTGTATCGCATCCCAACCGGTATCCACGCCCGGCATTTTGTCGGCAAAAAACTCGACACAATACATGAGCCCTGCCGCAGCCATAACCATCGGGTTGGCGACTATCTGCAAGTCCGGCGGCAGATCAATATTGCCGGTATTGGCAAGATAACCCAGCGTGAACAGCGTCGCGTACAGATTAATGCCGCTGGCCCACGCAAGACCCATGGTTAAGGCCAGAGTTGTCGATATTTGGTCCAGTGCGTCCATTAGAGTGCCCTTTTCTGACTATTTTGCTCAGCGTAGCATATTTCCCTGAACCTCAACTAAACCGAGCCCACTACATTAATATAATTTTAACCTCATTTTTTCGCACATTTAAATCCAGACCATGTAAAATTGGCGTCATATATTAGTAATTTTAGGATGTTAACGTGAGCTTTAGAGGAACAACGATACTTTCCGTTCGCCGGGGCGACAAAGTTGTGATCGGCGGTGATGGCCAAGTCACCTTGGGCAACACGGTCATGAAAGGCAATGCCCGCAAGGTGCGCCGTTTATATCATGACAAAGTTATCGCCGGTTTTGCCGGCGCGACAGCGGACGCGTTCACCTTATTCGAGCATTTTGAAGGCAAGCTGGAAAAACACCGCGGCAATTTAACCCGCGCTGCGGTGGAAATGGCTAAAGACTGGCGCACCGACCGAGCCCTGCGCAAATTGGAAGCATTACTGACCATTGCCGACTCAAAAACCTCGCTGATTATTTCCGGAACCGGCGATGTGATCGAACCAGAATTCGACTTGATGGCGATCGGCTCCGGCGGCGCTTTTGCCCAGGCTGCCGCACGTGCCTTGCTGGAGAACACCGATCTTAGCGCCCGCGAAATTGTCGAACGGTCTTTAAATATAGCTGCCGATATTTGTATTTACACCAACCACAATTTGCGTATTGAAGAACTCGACGCCGAACCTAACGAGTAAACAAATGACCCAAATGACTCCTAAAGAAATCGTAAGCGAGCTGGACAAGCATATTGTCGGCCAAGCCAATGCCAAGCGCGCTGTCGCCATCGCGCTACGTGACCGCTGGCGTCGCCAGCAGGTAGACCCCGCCCTGCGCGAAGAGATCACCCCGAAAAATATTTTAATGATCGGCCCCACCGGCGTCGGCAAAACTGAAATTGCCCGCCGCTTGGCGCGTCTGGCTAATGCGCCGTTCATTAAAATCGAAGCCACCAAATTTACCGAGGTCGGCTATGTCGGCCGCGATGTCGATTCCATAGTCCGTGACTTGGTCGATACTGCGGTCAAAATGACCCGCACTATCGAAATGAACAAAGTCGAAAATAAGGCTTTCGATGCCGCTGAAGACCGGATTCTGGATATTCTGCTGCCCAGAGCGAACGGCGGCATGCTGTCTGAGACGGAAGAATCGACCCGCCAAAAAATGCGCAAGAAATTACGCGAGGGCGACCTCGACGACAAGGAAATTGAAATCGACGTGCATCTTGCACCAATGGGTGTTGAAATCATGGCGCCTCCGGGCATGGAAGAAATGACCAACCAGTTGCAAGGCATGTTTCAAAATCTGGGTTCGGGCAAAACCCGCTCCCGCAAAATGAAAATCAACAAAGCCTTGAAAGTTTTGCAGGATGAAGAGGCGTCTAAACTGGTTAATGAAGATGACATCCGGTCACGTGCGGTAGAATCTGTCGAGCAAAACGGCATCGTATTTCTGGACGAAATCGACAAGATCTGTAAACGCTCAGAATTGGGCGGCGGCGAAGTCTCCAGAGAGGGAGTGCAGCGGGATTTATTGCCGTTAGTTGAGGGCACGACGGTCAGCACCAAGTACGGATCGATCAAAACCGACCATATCTTGTTTATCGCCTCGGGCGCGTTTCACTTGACCAAACCGTCGGATCTGATCCCCGAACTGCAAGGCCGCTTCCCTATCCGCGTTGAACTGGATGCGCTTTCGGCCGATGACTTTGTGCGCATCCTGACCGAGCCTGATGCCTCATTAACCGAGCAATATACCGCGTTACTGGGTACCGAAGGCGTATCTCTGTCGTTTTCTGAAGACGGCATCAAACGTATTGCCGAGTTCGGTTGGCAGGTCAATGAAACCACCGAAAATATTGGCGCCAGAAGGCTGCATACTGTTCTAGAACGACTGCTGGAGGACATTTCTTATAATGCCCCTGACCTGATTGGCAACAACATTGTTATCGATGCCGCTTATGTTAATGATCATTTGGCCGAGTTTGTTGAAGACGAGGATTTGAGTCGTTATATTCTGTAGACACAAGACGCAAGGCTAAAGGCAAAAACTTGCCCTTCGCCTTGTGCCCCTTAGCCTTTCGCCTTACATTGCTTATGCGCCTAACCGCAAAACCAACCAACACTCACCCGACTGAAATCAAGCTGCATCAGATTTCCAACATTGTGGAAATCAGTTTCGATGACGGCAGCGTGTTTAAACTGCCGTGCGAATATCTGCGCGTCTACACGCCTTCGGCAGAAGCTGTCGGTCATGCGCCCGGACAGGAAGTCCTACAGGTCGGCAAGGAAGACGTCACCATTAAAGAGATCAAACCGATAGGCAATTATGCGATAGCGCCGGTATTTAGCGACGGCCATAACAGCGGCATTTATACTTGGGATTTGCTGTATAAATTGGGCGCTGAATATCAGACTTTATGGGCTGATTATCTTCATAATCTGGAAGCTGCGGGACATAAACACAAAGAACCGACACAAAACTAACTTTTTTCGCAACGCCTGAGCCCTTCGACAAGGCTCTGGACCGGCTTACAGAATGCATTCCCACGCCGGAGCATGGGAAGATATATTAATCACAATCAGGCACAACAATGACCACCAACACCACTCATTTCGGATTTAAACAAGTCGCCACAGAAGACAAAGTCAATCTGGTACGCGGCGTATTCGATTCCGTTGCCGGGCAATACGACATCATGAACGACCTGATGTCATTAGGCATCCACCGCATATGGAAGCGCGTTGCGGTGCAGCTCAGCAATGTGCGCAAAGGCGACCAGGTGCTTGACTTAGCTGGCGGCACCGGCGATTTAACTACGCTGTTTGAAAAACGCGTCGGCAAAGAAGGCCAGATAGTGTTGGCCGATATTAATTCGGAAATGCTGCGCACCGGACGCGACCGACTGATCGACAGAGGCTTGGTCGGCAATATCCGCTATGCGCAAGTCAATGCCGAATGCCTGCCCTTTGAAGACAATACCTTTGACTGCGTATGCATCGCTTTCGGCTTGCGCAACGTCACCGACAAGGATGCCGCGTTGCGTTCCATGTATCGCGTCCTGAAACCCGGCGGCCGCGTCATCGTGCTGGAATTTTCGCATCCGGTTGATAAGATTACCGAAAAAGTCTACGATTTTTATTCGTTCAAGCTGCTGCCCAAGATAGGCAAATTTGTCGCCAAAGATGAAGAAAGCTACCGCTATCTTGCCGAATCGATCCGAGTCCATCCCGGCCAGGCCGAGCTGAGGGCGATGATGAAGGACGCCGGCTTCGCTCACGTCGACGTCCACAATCTCGCCGCCGGAGTGGTCGCGCTGCACGTGGGAATCAAATGCTGAGCCGCGTCTCCCGACGCTGGCGCGGCGGCTTGTCGCTTGGCCTCGGGTTGCCGTTGCTGCTCGGCACGACGCCCGCCGCTGCTGCAGGTGTGGGCGTGACGGCCGGCGCCTTCACGACGTGGCTCGGCGTGGCG
>DATBQC010000705.1:0-2780 GCA_036561065.1 Methylobacter sp.
CAAATTTTCACACGTGAGCGGAAGAAGAAAACGTTTGTAAGCAAATTGCTTTCTCTTCAAGCGCAACTCTGGCGCGAAGGGGCCATAACACGCGAGTTTCCTCTTCTAAAGCACGCCCTGCTCCCCACCTTGGAAATGGCACATTGCTTGCGTAGAACGTTAAGTCAGAAACGTTGACGCCTCTAGTTTGTGGGCATGGCGTTCAGTCCGCCGGATGGGCCGGAACACCGGCCCACTCCGCAATGTTCGAAAGCCGCTGAATAATTTGGGGGGTGTCGAAGCCTAAGATTTCAGCCTTCAAGGCTGCGGTCTAATTGGCAGGAGTCAGGTGCAGTGGAAGTCGATCTTATTGGTGTATTGACCGTCGTGGTCGGCTTTTCCTCCCTGCTGTTGGGGACACGCGCTGTCTTTACAACCTTCATATTGGCCAATCTTTTGGGAGCGGCAGCGGCGTTTCAGACAAGCTCCGTTACTATTCAACCGCCTCATCTGCTGCTTGCTTTCGTCGCGGTGAGTGTATTCAGCGACCATCTCCTGTCGACAGCCTCAATAAACGCCCTGCGTTTTCCAAAACCAGGCTATTGGTTGGCGTGCTTAGCGGTTTATGGCTTGCTAAGCGCAGTGTTTTTACCAAGGATTTTTGCAGGAAGCACGCTAATTATTCCACTCGGAAGTTCTGAATACGGTAATACTGGCTCGCCGGTGCCGCTTGGTCCGATCTCAAGTAACTTTACACAATCTGTATACATTATGGGAGACCTTCTGTGTTTCTTGTTTACTGCCGGATTCGCCTCTACAGAAGAAGGCTTTAACGCAAGCGCTTTCGCGCTATTGCTATTTGCGGCAGGAAATATATTTTTTGCATTAATAGATATTGCCACGTTCTATACTGGGACGCAATCTTTTTTAGCCTTCGTCCGGAATGCTCAGTATGCTCTACACAATGAGGTTGAGTTGAACGGCCTGAAGCGTATCGTCGGATCTTTTACGGAAGCGTCGGCGTTCGCGCGCGCGTCGCTCGGGACGCTCGCGTTTACGGGCACCTTGTGGCTGTCCGCGCGCCGTCCCGTATTGACCGGCGCTCTTGCAATGAGCACGCTTGGCCTGATTATCCTATCGACTTCCTCATCAGGACTCGCGGGGACGCCTTTCGTTCTCGCGCTCCTCTACGTGACGGCGATTGTGCGCAACGGCGTCCGCCCGGATCGGCCGTACGAAAGCGCCGCGATCTTGTCCGCGCCGCTGCTGATTGGCTCCGTGATCGCGGCTGTGCTGCTTGATGAAAAGACCTCAAGAATAATCAGCGATTACTTTGACCTCCTGATATTTTCAAAGTCGGGATCTGATTCGGGGATCGAACGCGCGTCATGGAATGTTCAGGCGATGCTAAACTTCTCCGATTCCGATGGATTTGGAGTTGGGCTCGGCACGGTCCGCACTTCCGGTCTCCTTGCCGCGCTTCTGTCAAATGTCGGGTTGCTGGGGTTCCTCTTTTATTTGCTTTTTGTGGGGACAGCCTTTGGAAAAAAGCGGGGCGTAGCTCGCTCCTTCCCTTCCGACATGCGCATGGCGGCCAGAAACGCCTGTATCGGTCTTACGGTGGGAGATCTTTCCGTCGCGCCAACTGTCGAACAAGGGTTGCTCTTTTATGTGTTCGCTGGCGTAGCTTGCGCGGATTTCGAACAAAAGGAAGGAGAACCTAGGTAAAGACCGGGCTTTTCGCTCGCTGAGAGTCAAAGGTGGAGGAGCGTGGGGCGAACGGGGTCTGAATACTAACCGTCCAGGCGTCCATTGGTTTGCCAGCTTCATTCCAGTTCAGCGATCAAACCCGTAATGGGCTGCTATAATACTAAAATATTTGCGCCGATGCTAAACCATACACCGCACACGGCTGGTGTTGCGTAACATTAGTGAGGTTGGTCATGCGAGTAGCGTTGGTCCATTACTGGCTTGTCAAAATGCGTGGCGGCGAAAAGGTTTTAGAGTCTCTGTGCAGGCTGTATCCGCAGGCGGACGTTTACGTAAACGTTTTAGATGCGAAAAGAATATCGGAAGTTATTACGAGCCACCATATTGAAACGACGTTTATAAACTCGTTACCTTTTGCGAATAGGCTTTACAAGAACTACCTTCCTCTAATGCCAATTGCCTTGGAGCATCTTGATCTTAGGGGCTATGATCTTGTAATTAGTAGTGAGTCCGGCCCGGCTAAGGGGGTTATTGTGCCACCGGAGGCGATGCACATATGTTATTGTCATTCACCAATGCGTTATATCTGGAATATGTATCATGACTATCGACAGCGCGTTGGGCTGTTTAAGCAAATGATTATACCGCCCTTGGCGCATTACATGCGTATGTGGGATTCGATAACAGCGACGCGCGTGCATCATTTCGTTGCAAATTCCTTAGGCGTGTCGAGGAGAATCGAAGCCTATTATGGGCGGAAGGCTGACGTCATTTATCCTCCAGTGGACGTTAGTTCGTTCCAGCCCGCTCCGGCATCTGAGGTAGGTGATCATTATCTGATGGTCGGGGAGCTTGTATCTTATAAACGCCCCGATTTAGCGATCGAAGCATTCAATCTAACTGGGAAGAAGTTAATCGTAATAGGTGAGGGTGAAATGGAGCGCAGGTTACGTAAGATTTCGTCTCCAAATATAACGTTTATGGGTAGGCAGCCGTTCGAAGTGCTACAGCAGCATTACGCTCGGTGTAAGGCCGTTATTTTCCCGGGCGAAGAAGACTTTGGTATTGTGCCGGTCGAGGCGCTTGCAAGC
>DATBQC010000706.1:0-3434 GCA_036561065.1 Methylobacter sp.
CAGTCCGCAATCAATAACCTTGCTAGTTTCCGTGGGTCTGAAATGTTTGTAATCATAAAACCGCCGATTTACCTCATCATCCATTAATATGGCTGTGCAGTCGTTGATTCCGTCCATTCCTGTTAATTGCGTAATTTTCACCTTAAATTCAGCCAGCCGTTCGATACTATATGCCTTTGCAACATAAGGATGCAGTGGGTTCAAATAGAATTTTGCATCTATTCTTTCGTCCTTCAACCAGCGGGCCAGTTTTCGTAAGTCCTCGAATCGACTTTCAATCCATGGCGGTGCTTTAGCAGGTTTGGCATTGAGAGGAAACTGTTTGCGAATGAAAGCGCCGTGATCTTTCCCTATCTCCTGATCATAGCGTTCAAGGTAATATCTTCCTGTTCCCTCGATGTCATACCTTACAGACGGATTACCATTTATTGATGTCATCAACCGGCTAAACCCATCAGAAAGACTTGATGCAAACAAGTAATCAAATACCACCCTCTGCCGACTTTGCTCGCTAGCTTCGGGATGTAATTGATATGCGGGCCCATAGGATTTAATATCGGTAAAAGCGATGGGCTCCAAACCATACACAACGGTTTTAATTGTGACCCCATCACGTTTCAATTCACGCAACGTTGCCAAAATTTCATCGGGCTTGGCTGCTAAAAAAGCCAGATTGTAAAAATGCCGATCATGAAAATACTGATTCACTAGGCTTGGTTCAACAAGTCCCATGATTGATGACCCAACGATATAAGAGTCCGGTGTGATGCTCTTCGTTTTTAGTGAATCCCTGGGCAAATCATCGTTAATTTGGCCAACAATCGCGTTCGAAGAATTGGGTGATGTTTTTTTTGCCTCATTCAGCAAATACTCAACCTTCAGATAACGCTCATTGGTTGTGGACGAAGTATATCGATCTCCGATCGTGAATTTTGTTTTGAAAATCTGGTAAGGATTAACCACTACATTCCAAACCGGCAATGACCACGCGGCAATCCCGCCTGCCACTAATGCCGCTTTCCAAAACGAATCAAAATTGCCAATAGATAAAGCTTTCATGAGATCCTGACATCCAGATACTGGTGAAAAATAGTGAAGTGAAGTACGCTAAGTTTTTAAAGTTTGGCTCAAGCAGTTGCGCTTCTTTCTGCGCATTGACGTATGCCATGCAGATCGATAGCAAAATACCGCCCTGCACGAATTCCATGCCGGTGATTAAGGTGGTTTGGGTGCAAGACTGACAGATTCCGGCAGCAAGGTTGGGTATCGCAAATCCATTGACACCAATCATCCCTTTCCAGATAGAAAGTGCTTGACCGACAGATTCGGCGCGGAATACGACCCATGCCGCAGTCACGGATAGGAATGTAATTGTGATGGCTACGGGCTCGGACATTCGAATGTCGGCTTTAGTCCAGATCCGGTGAATACCGATAAAGATCCCATGCAAAATACCCCATAGCACAAATGTCCATGCTGCACCGTGCCAAAAACCGCCTATGATCATGGTGACCGTAGCCGCCAGCAATCCTTTGGAAAACCCATTGCGGCTTCCCCCCAAAGGGATATACACATAGTCTCGAAGGAATCTGGAGAGCGTCATGTGCCAGCGTTTCCAGAAATCGGCGATATTGACAGCTTGGTAAGGGGAGTTGAAGTTCTGTGGCAAGATAATGCCGAACATTAGGCAGATACCAATCGCCATATCCGAATACCCGGAAAAATCGAAATAAATTTGTAATCCGTAACCTACTGCGGCTACCCAAGATTCAAAAAATTGAAGCCCAGTGTCTGCGGCAAACAACGGATCTACATGCTCGGCAATTCGGTCGGCAATCACACTTTTCTTAAAAAGTCCGGCTGCGAACAAGAACAGGCCTTGCGAAAATTGCCTAGCATCGAAATCAATGCGTCCGCGCAGCTGGGGCATTACATCCGAGTAATGCAGAATCGGTCCGGCAATGAGGTGCGGGTAAAATGATATGGAAAAGGCGAAGCGGCCTAGATCGAAATCGCTGACATAGCCTTTGTAGCAGTCGACCAGGTACGCAATAACCTGGAAGGTGAAAAACGAAATGCCCAATGGCAAAACCAGTTGCAGTAGTGAATACTGCGAACCTGCAACAGCATTCCAGTTTTCAATGAAGAAATTGGCGTATTTGAAATAACCGAGCAGCCCAACGTTGTATATAAGACCTGCGATAAGCAGCGCCTTAGACTTTGTTTCCGATATCTTCTGTCCCAAATAAAAATTGCCGATGGCGTTTCCGATTAAGAGTGGCACGTATCGAGTGTCCCACCAGCCATAAAAGTAAATCGAACAAATGACCACCAGCCACTGGGCGTCGTGCTCACGTTTCATTCTTTGCAAAACCCACCATGCGGCAATTGAGAACGGCAGAAAAAAGTAGATAAATTCTGGTGAGTTGAATAGCATGGTTTTCGCGATTATCCGGCGCCGGGTTATTGGTATCGTCCATCCTAATCGGTAGGAAAAATTTCTGTCGGTGTGAAAGAGGGGCTAAAAGCGACCCTTTTGATGCCACTGGTGGCTAATGGGTGAGAGATTGGTCATCAGTGCGTATTCCGATCAAAACCACAACTGATTCCGATTTCAAAACCGCCAGGCATTCCGATCGCAAAAAGCACCCAGCTGAGCATTGTTTATCCTGGCAAAATCAATCATCAGCAGACAAATCTTTCCACAATAAGCAATATTTTATTTTTATATTTCAATAATTATTGTATAGTTGTTTGATGGATAAACAACTTGCAACAACACTTTTTGAATCACTGGCATCTGGTATTCGGCTGGATATTTTTCGGCTGCTCGTTAAGCATGCACCCACAGGGCTAGTCGCGGGTGAAATTTCTACTACCTTGGCTTTGCCGCCAACCAATGTGTCTTTTCATCTCAAAGCCATGACTTATGCCAGCCTGATCAACGTTACCCAAGAGGGGCGTTACCAACGTTATCGGGCGAATCTCACCGTGATGCAGTCTTTGATTGATTATTTGACTGCCGAATGCTGCGCCGGTAACCCAGAGCTCTGTTTTGACGCAGATAAGGCTCCATCCTGCTGCGATAACGACTAATTTTTCATCGACTTAGAGGCATTTATTATGGATGTTCTATTTCTCTGTACTGGTAATTCAGCTCGTAGCATCATGGCTGAAGGCCTGCTAAATAAATATGGCAATGGCCGATTCCATGCTTTTAGCGCCGGTAGTTTTCCGACTGGCCAAGTTAATCCATATGCGCTTGAGCGGTTACAGCTCGAAGGCATAACCTTGGCAGATGCACGCAGCAAAAGCTGGGATGAATTCGCCAAACCGGATGCCCCTGTCCTCGATTTTGTGATTACTGTTTGCGATAACGCCGCCAAAGAAGTTTGTCCGGTTTGGCCTGGACAACCCATTACCGCTCATTGGGG
>DATBQC010000707.1:0-2214 GCA_036561065.1 Methylobacter sp.
AAAAAGGCTTAACGATTAAATCGTTAAGCCTTTTTTATTGTCATCTAGCCACAGATTTACATTGATAAACTGAATTATAAAGAGCCAACGCCGATATAGAAATCCGTTTAATCTGTGCTGACCTGTGGGCTAAATAATTAAATTACTCTTTTTAATCAAGCAGCTAATTCAACCGCCGCCCTCAACTTTTTCATCGCATTTTGTTCCAGCTGTCTGATCCTCTCCGCTGAGACATTGTAGCGTTCGGCAAGCTCATGCAAAGTGGCTTTTTTGTCCACCAACCAACGACTTGATAGAATATCTAAACTGCGTTCGTCCAGCTCCGCCATTGCATCTGCCAATAAATCCTGCTCATGCCCCACCCAATCCGAATTCTCAAGCAGCACCGCAGGATCAGCGCCGTGCTGATGAAGATAGCTGGCCGGAGCGACATAGCTTTCTTCCGTTGCTTCGTCGACGGGCATATCAAACGACATATCCCGGCTGCCCAGACGTTTTTCCATCTCGTAAACGGCACTCACATCAACATCAAGATCTTTGGCAATCGCCACCGCTTCGTCATTGGATAACCAGCCCAAATCCGACTTGGATTTACGCAGGTTAAAAAATAGTTTGCGCTGAGCTTTGGTAGTCGCAACTTTTACGATGCCCCAGTTTTTGATCACATACTCGTGAATTTCGGCTTTAATCCAGTGCACGGCGAAAGAGACCAAACGCACGCCGACATCAGGATCAAAGCGTTTAACGGCTTTCATCAAGCCAATATTGCCTTCCTGAATAATATCCGGCATAGACAAGCCATAACCGCTGTAGCCTCTGGCAACATGAATCACAAAGCGCAGATTGGTCATAACCAATTCGCGTGCGGCTTCCAAGTCACCGTTATCCCTGAATTTTAAGGCTAACTCGCGTTCCTGTTCCACTGTCAGTTTAGGCATTTGCCTGACGACATTCAAATAGGCGTCGAATGTTCCGACCGATAAATTAACGGGTAAAGCTAATGCGTTACTCATTGAAACCCCCTTGTAAGATTTTTTTCGAATTCTAGCACTCTACAAGCAAGAGTGCTAATAATTTTTCTACTCGGGTTTTAATTGGCGAAGCTGGAAATGAAGCACTATCCATGACCCCACCACGCCCAGCACCGATGAGATAAGTAACAATGCCAATGTTTCAGTAAAGCCCAAAAACAGCACATGAAAAGCGCTATCATAAAGCCTGGAAAGCGTTTCGACCGGCTGTCTCAAAATCAACATGATCACCGTGACGATAAACCATGCCGCCACACCGGAAAAAAAGCCGATCCAAAATCCGCCGTACAAAAAAGGTCGGCAAATAAAACCATTGGTCGCCCCCACCAGCTTGGCGATCACAATTTCGTCGCGGCGGTTATACAATTCCAGCCGTATGGTATTTGCGGTAATAAACAGGACTCCCGCCCCCAGCAACAAGCTTAATAAGAAAACGCCGCAGCGCACCACTTCCATAATAGATTTTAGGCGTTTAACCCACTGCATATCCATCTGGGCAAAATCAACTTCTGCCGACCGGCCAAAATCCTCAAGCAACGCCTGAAGCGCCTGCTCGTTTTCCAATGAGTTTTTGGGCTGCACCTGAAGCACAACCGGCAGCGGGTTTTTTTCCAGGGCTTTTATTGCTTCACCGAAACCGCTGTATGACTGGAACTCTGCCAGCGCCTGTTCCTTGGTAATGAGTTTTACGTCCTGAACATCGGGATTTTGCTTGATGCTGCTTACAAACTTGTTTGTCCTGGCCTCGGAAATGTCATCTTTAAGGAATAATGAGATTTGATTGCTGGCTTCCAAATTGCCCGCCAGCTGCTGAAGATTCGCCACCAGGATATAAAAGCCGGTCGCCAGTGAAATGGCAATCGCCAAAACCACTATCGTCATTGCCGATGAGAATCGCGACGCGACCAATCGTCCCAGACTTGAAAACAACGCTTGCGCATGATGGTTTCGATAAGCATGGAATTTATCGACAAAATTACCGCCGGAGATTTTGGTTTGCCAGCGCGGCTCCTGTTTACCCGGTTTTTTATTAACGTGTTTCATCATTTAACTCGCCAACCAGTTGACCGTGATCCAGCTTTAATATTCGATGGTTCATCTGAGCAATCAATGAAATATCATGGGAGGCAATGAATATGGTAACGCCGACCTGTTGGAACTGCTCGAACAAGTGCATGATTTC
>DATBQC010000708.1:0-1852 GCA_036561065.1 Methylobacter sp.
GCTGTTCAGGCCCCAGCATCGCTTTTAACAATTCATGTTGCAGTTGAAACTTAACATCCCCAATAGCTAAAGCACCAATGCCTATTGCGCCATGTGAGTTGGCCGCGTGGATCAGTGGTGCGCCAAGATCGTTGTTTTTGATGCCTTCTATGCCATAAGGCGGAACTGCGTTAACATCGGCAGCCACTTTTAGTTGTGTTGCCTGTTTTAGTACAGCCGCACTTAAAACTTGGATGCCAGCTTTAGCGGTACAAAAGACAATATCGGTATGGGTTACCAAGCGGATTTTATCGGCATCAGAATTGGCTATGTCCCCTTTAAGAGTGCAATTAAAGCGGCGATTGTAGGCTTTAGCTACATCCAGAGCCGTGTCGATTGATAAATGATCGGTTATTGTTACATCGGCACCGGCTAACGAAGCAATAATGCCTGTAGCAACACCTACTGGACCTGTACCGCCAAAAATTACGATTGCACAGTCTTTCAGTTCTTTGCCGTGTTTTGCCTTGAGTTCTTTTTCCGCACAAGTAACCAATGCCGCAGCCGTGGTGAAAGCACCGCTGGGGTCGGCAAAAACTGAGACTTCAAAAGGCGAAACCATGGCTTGTTTGCTGGTGTTCAGCATATCCATGGCTAAACCTAAATCGCGGCCGCCAATAAAGATTCCGGTACGCTTAACACCTGACGGACTGCGGGAGAAAGTGGCGTCTTGAGTCAATCCGTAAACGTTATCCAGTTTGACATTGTTATACGGGATAAGCACGTCAAACCCTGCATCCAGTGCCATATTAATGTCGAATGGACTGTTGTTCGGCATCGGGTCAAGCATATGAAGAATGCTACGTTTCGCCATTAGAGTTCCTTGTTGTTATGCAGGTTAGTCCGAAAGTTCAGGCTTAAGAGCTTGATTTAATAAATTCTCTTGCGGTTTCAAAGGCATGTTCAAAATGCAGGTAAACAGGCTTGTCGGTACTGATCATTTTTTTCAGCATCATAATTTGAGTCTGGTATTTAATGTTGCCGATTGCCATCGCACCTAAGCCGACCGCGCCGCTGTTTGAACCCTCAATGGGTGTACCGTTATGGAAGGCATCAACACCTGCGATACCTGCTGGTGGTACGGCATTGACATCGGCAGCCACTTTAAGTTGTGGAGCCGATGTGACAAGTTCCGCGCTTAATAGTTCAATGCCTGCTGCGCCGGTTGCAAAAACAACATCGGCTGTTTTGATGTATTCTGCTTTATTCGCATCCGCGCCGGCTTCAATATTAATCTTTCCGTCGCCGAATTCATTGTTGCACATGTCGGCAATGGCTTGAGCTTTGTCTAATTGACGACCGATAAGCTTCACGTGCGCACCGTTTTGAGCGGCAATTACTGCGGCCACTTGGCCAACAGGTCCGGTTCCACCCAATACCAGAACGTTTTTTCCTTCCAGTGTGGTGTCAAATTTGGTCATTAATTCACGTTCAGCGGCGGCTACCATGCCTGCTGCGGTAGTAAATGCACCGCTTGGATCAGCGAAGACCGAAACTTCAAAAGGAGCGAACATAGAACGTTTGGCAGTATTCAACATATCCATTGCCTGTTTCGTATCACGGCCGCCTATGAATATCCCGGTGCGTTTTAAGTTTTTAGTGCTTCGGGAAAAAATGGCATCCTGCACCAAGCCTTGAACTTCGCTGGGTTCGACATTGATATAGGGCAATGCGGAAACCCAGCCTGCATCCAATGCCATATTGACATCAAATGGACTGAGATTTTTAGCAGTGGTTAACATGTGTAAAATGAATGGCTTTTCCATGGTCGCTCCTTTATGTATTTATCCGACAAGTATAAAAGAAAAAGCTG
>DATBQC010000709.1:0-3189 GCA_036561065.1 Methylobacter sp.
TAGGCCATCATGTGACATTCAGGGATTTCCGGTACGGCAAACCGCGCCACATCGGCCAAAAAGTCAAAAGAACCAGTTTACTGGGAAAAATTGCCAAAATCCCGCAGGTAATCAGCGACTTTGAAGGGTTCCAAAAGAGACGTGCTTTCAGGAGTGAGTTCAATAAGAATTATAAGCAGACTTGTTGGCCATTGCTCAATGTGCCGCAGGAGCCTGACTATGAACTAACTGCGGACATTATGGTGATAGGTAGCGACGAAGTGTTCAATTACACGCAGAACCATCCTTTTGGCTATGTGCCTTGTTTGTTTGGTCACGAAATCAATGCACCGCTGATCTTGAGCTACGCTGCTTCTGCGGGTTTTGCCAATTGGGACGACGTAATTGCCGATGGCATGGCAGAAGAGCTCGGCACCGGACTGGGTCGTATGAAATATATTTCGGTTAGGGACGAAAACACCCGGTTGCTGGTAGAGCATTGTACAGGTAGTTCGCCAACACTCGTTATAGACCCGACACTGATTGTCGATTTCGATGACCTGATACCGCAAAATCCAGTAATTGACTATGACTACATTCTCGTTTATGCCTATGAAGGGCGCTTGGACTCGGATCCGGAAATTCGTGCGATTACGGATTTTGCCGCCATGCACAAGCTGAAGATTATTTCAGTCGGCGATTATCACGCATGGTGCGACGAGAATTTTATTCTATCGCCTTTCGAGATGCTAAGAGTATTCAAGGATGCTTCATATGTTGTGACTGATACCTTTCATGGCAGCATTTTTGCGATGAAGAATGGCAGGCAGTTTGCGACATTCGTGAGAGATCATAATCCCTTGGGTAGCAATTCAAATAAGGTACGTTATCTACTGCATCAGTTAGGCATGGAGTCAAGACTCGTTAACGATCTTTCCAATATGAGCGATATTTTGACGACGCCGGCACCCTATGACGTGTTCAATCAGCGTTTGCTGGGCCTGCGGAAAACGTCCCTTGATTTTCTGACGATGGCACTTGCCTAAGGGGGAAGTCATGTCATATAAAAAACTTATTCTTCGGTATGCTCCACCGATACTACAGAAACTACTCAGGGATCTGTATTTTTCGTCCAAGTTGCTGCCCGGTTACAGCTACGATTATTGGCGATTTTTGGCATACTCCGGACTGAACAAAAGTCGGGATTCGCAACCGGAGCGCGCAGCCAGAATTACGCTTTTTTATCATCAGGTCGAGAAGGGGTTAAGCCTTGCCAGTCCCCGTTCGGGATTTGGCATGACGGTGATTCCTGGGTTGTTGGATGATGTGGATGCTTATTTCGCCGAGTATGGAATTACCGAGCCTGCGACGACGGCGATAGCCGCACTGCTGAGCTACGTGGACTATCACGAGCGAATTGGGTTCCAGGTGGACTATGTGTGCAGCAGATTGTTGGCAATCTTGGACAAGTACCATGTTTCTTTAGAACAAGCCCGCTCATGGAGAGGGGGTGTATTGTCACTCAGTCGAGCAGAGTTATTGGAAGCGCGTAATGCTGGATTCAAAAGCTTTTTTGAATCCAGATACAGTGTGCGTCATTTTGCCGGTGGGATTATTCCAGAAGAAGATATTCGACGTGCCGTCGAACTTGCACAAAAAACGCCATCGGTTTGCAATCGGCAGTCATGGCGCGTGCATGCGTTTAAGGATGTCAAACAAATGGCGCGCCTGCTTGAAATCCAAAGCGGCAGCGGGGGGTTTGGAGAGCAGGCGTCTTTTGTATTGGTCGTGACTTGCGAATTGCGTAGTTTTCTTGGGGTCGGTGAACGCTATCAGCCCTGGATTGACGGGGGGATGTTCGCAATGTCCCTGTGCCTTGCTTTTCATGACTTGGGATATGGAAGCTGCTGCCTCAACTGGTCAAAGGAACCTGGCGATGACAAGGCGATGCGATCTACCGCATCTATCTCGCCATCCGAGCAGATCATTATGCTGATGGCTGTGGGCACATTAACCGATGAATTTAATGTGGCTCACTCATATCGACCGCCAGTGGATCAATGCCTTTTTATGCATAGTGCTTGAATTAAACTATTTTGAAAGTATGAGGAAAATAAATGCTGTCAAAAATTAATAGCTATTCACATTGCGATCCATCTTGGCTGTCATGGCGATATATCGAGAATAAGTCATGCGTTGGAGGGCGGAGCTGATGTCTATCGGCAATCAACGGTGGAGCGATATAGGTCGGGGTGTTGCCTCCCGATATTATGCTTCAGTCCCTGCCAATATCGGTGATCTAGCCTTGATTGCAGGTCTGGGGATTTGTGCAGTGTTTTTTGGCTTACTGGCCGTTACGGCTAATCCTACCATGATAGTTCTGGGGGCGGCCATGGTGTTGGGGCCACTGCTGTTGCTTATGCCGGAATTAACCATATGGGTGGTACTTGTTATTGGTCTGCTGTTGGGTGTGTTTTCAGCCAGTCCTCAGTTTAGTAAGGTTTCGTGGATTGTTTCTCTTCTGGGGGTACTGTTACTCGTGCTTTCGTTTAACAATATGGTCTGGGGAAAGCAAAGACGGGTGCCGTTTTTTATGCTGATTGCTCTGTTATTTATGGTCTATGCTGTTGGGGTTAGCATGATTCAGTGGTATTCCATTGGGGAGTTTGTTGCCGGATTCAAGCGATATTTTCAGGCGTTTGGCCTGATGATGGCGTTGACCCTGGTTGCATTTAGACCTCAGAGTTATGTTCGATGGGGCATGTTTTTGATGGTGGTGGCCTTGTTGCAATTTCCCTTTGCGCTTTACGAATTGCTTGTGCTGGTGCCGCTACGCGGCGGATTGTCTTTTTCGAGTGAAGTAACCGATGTTATCGCAGGGACTTTCGGGGCTAATTTGGAAGGAGGCAGCCCCAACACAGTCATGGTGATTTATCTTTTTATTGCCCTGTCATTTCTTGTGGCGCGCTGGCGAGCAGGCCTGCTCAGCGGCAATATTTTTTATCCGTTGGCTGTTATATGCTTGCTGCCTCTAGGTATGGGTGAAACGAAAATTGCTCTCATTATGCTGCCGTTGGTTGGATTGATTTTACTCAGAGACGATTTTAGCAGTGTGACCCTGCAGCACCTGACCGGCATTTTTGTACTGATTTTTCTAACGGCGTTGCTTGGTTATCTGTATGTGTCTGTCATGATGCATAGCAGTCTGGA
>DATBQC010000710.1:0-1530 GCA_036561065.1 Methylobacter sp.
TTTATCGATGTAACTGGAAACCACGACACCAAAAATGTGTAAAAACACTAACAATAACGTCAGGTTAGCGAAAATCTCATGTAACTCTTCCCAATACTCTTCACCTTGCTTATCAATCTCGTGTTCGTCATCAATAAGTTCAGATTCGTCACCTTCGTCCTTGTTATCTTCTTTTTTGGCCACAGAAATCAGGCTAGTGGACTGTATTTGTGTCTGGGCTTGCTTTGCTGATATGGCGAATGGCCCTTTATTATCTTCTACGGCATATAATTTCAAACCAGTCAAGGTAGTTGCCGCCAAGCTGAGTAACAATGCGACCACCATCGCACCGCCAGCGGGGTTATGGCCAATATAATGCTGCGGCTTGCACGTTATCAGATTTTTCAAGTAACCAATAATTTTAACCGGGGAATATACAAAATTACTGAAGCGCGCATACTTTCCACCTACAAAGCCCCACAGTATTCGAGTGAGCAAATAAGCCCCCACGACATAGCCTGCCCACACATGTAGGGTCATGAAATCATCTTCGGTAAAATAAGCCGTAAAAAATGCAATCACTAAAGTCCAATGGCCAATACGGATCAATGGATCCCATACCCTTAAGGTTTTTTTATCATTTGTCATGTTATTTCTCCTGATCAGTTGTCGGATACAGATTAAGTTAAGCTTAATATTGCGTTAAACTAGTTTCTTTGGCATCCGTCATCCGACGTATAGGCGATTATTTGTGGCATTTATTAACGATAACAAACGGTTTATCCAATGGGCTATTGCTCTCAGTTTGTTTGTTTTTGTGCTGATTACACTTGATTTTCTTGGTGACTATCGAGATGGCGTCCCTTGGACGCATTTGCTCACTGAAGTGCTAATTCTGATGCTTTCTCTGGTAGGTATTGTTTATTTCGGTCGGCTTTATTATCAATTTGCGCAATCCAAAATCAATTTGCTGACGCAGGATTTGGCATTAGCAAATCAACAAGCTCAACAATGGCGTGAGGCAAATCGTGAGCTTATCGCGGGCTTGGCTGTTCAAATTCAAAAGCAGTTTGATATTTGGCAGCTAACCCCAGCTGAAGCGGAAGTCGGCATGCTGATGTTAAAAGGCCTCAGTCATGGCGAAATTGCCCATGTACGCAACGCAAGCGAGCGTACCGTACGCGACCAGGCCCGTGCGATTTACCGGAAATCTGGGGTGACAGGACGCACTGAGCTATCCGCTTTTTTTCTGGAAGATTTGCTACTGCCACGTCAGCAATAGTAAAAATTAACAGTCAATTCATAGTCTACAAATACAGGTAATTAATATGGTTGAAGTAATTAAGCTCGATGGAGCGTTTTTCTGGTCCGCGCCAACCCAGGCAAAGATAATTTCGTGGGTATCCAGGGCGAGTCGCAGTTGCGTACCAGAGAGACCGCGTAGTTTTTCCTTTGTGGTCACGAGCGGATTGTCTGATTGGACGAGTCCTATTCCAGAGCGATCGCCTTGGCAGTATGAGGGTGATCGCTGGTAACCAAATGCGTTTCGAT
>DATBQC010000711.1:0-3649 GCA_036561065.1 Methylobacter sp.
TCCATTTTTGACTCAACGCCTTCTGCAACAACGCCCAGGTTCATATGTTGAGCTATCGCAATAATGGTACCTACGAAAACGGCATCGTCCTTATTTTTAGTAATATCTTCAACAAAGGATTTATCAATTTTCAGCTGATCCACCGGCAAATGTTTCAGGTAACTCAATGATGAGTAGCCGGTGCCGAAATCGTCTATCGAAAAGGTATAACCCAGTTTTTTCAACTGCTTGATTTTATCGATAGCGGCATCAACATCGTTCATCAGCAGCCCTTCGGTAAATTCCAGCATGATTCTTGACGGGCTTATCTGGTATTGCTTCACCAGCTTGGCCAGTATGTTCATAAAATCGTCATGATAGAACTGCCGCGGACTGATGTTAATTGCCAAATGCGGCAAATGTACCTGCTGCCTATCCCACTGCCTAAGATGAATAAATGCCTGCTCAAGCACCCAAGCACCCACTGCCTGAATCAGGCCGCATTCTTCTGCAATAGGAATAAACTTGTCGGGTGGTATAAAACCCTTTTTCGGATGATTCCAGCGAATCAAGGCTTCAGCCCCGATAAGATGGCCGTGGTAATCAACCTGCGGCTGATAATATAAGGACAACTGATTTCCATCCAGCGCCTGACGCAACTCTTTTTCG
Source organism: Methylobacter sp. (assembly GCA_036561065.1). Classification (GTDB taxonomy): domain Bacteria; phylum Pseudomonadota; class Gammaproteobacteria; order Methylococcales; family Methylomonadaceae; genus Methylobacter_A. Next base: position 649 of record DATBQC010000711.1, read on the forward strand.
ATCACCATCCTTTCCATGGCGGCTTCCTGCATACTATCCTGAAAAAACTGCAACATATTACGGCCGCTTTCTTTAGCACGGTACATGGCGGTACCGGCCTGTTTCAGCAAATCGTCAGGCGGTATGCCGGAGTTCTCCGAGAACATCGCAATACCGATACTGGAAGAAATATAGAGCTTATGATTCATGACCGAATAAACCTGGCAAATAGTCTGTTGCAGTTTTTCCGCAATATGCCTGACTTCATTACAGGCCGACTCTATTTGCTCGCTCAATTCGGTCAAAATAACCACAAACTCGTCGCTGCTGATACGGGCGACCGTATCGCAATCCCTGACGCGAAGCTTCAAACGATAAGCGACTTCCACAAGAACCCTGTCTCCGGCCGAATGTCCGAGGGTTTCATTAATATTTTTGAAATGATCGAGGTCGATAAATAAAAGTGCGCCATTCTTGCCTGACCGTCCGGTTATCGCCAGCTCCTGCGCCAAGCGGTCATTCAACAAACGCCGATTGGGCAATTCGGTTAACGGATCATAAAAAGCCAGTCGTTTGATTTCTTCCTCATCACTTTTTAACTGGCTAATATCGCTAAAAATGGCCGCATAATTGCTGATCTCATTGGTTTCATCATCCCTGATTTCGGTGATGGTCAGCAATTCTGGGTAAACCTCGCCGTTCTTGCGCCGGTTCCAGATCTCGCCTTGCCAGAAACCGTATTTGTTGATTTTCTCCCACATCGCATCATAAAACTTTTTATCATGCCGCCCCGAACTGATAATGGCGGGGGTTTTACCGACAACTTCCTCTTCCGTGTAGCCGGTAATTTTAGTGAAACCTGCGTTACAGGTCTGAATAATCACATATTTATCGGTAGTGATAACGCCTTCCTGGGTATTATCGATAATCTTTTTCGCTAAACCCAGGCTCTTTAATGAGTCCCTTAACAAGACATCTCTGTGCGCCAGGGATTCTTTAAGCTCTTCGACATAGGTGCTGCGAAATCCCGCCAAGATGTCAGTCAGGTTGATAATGCCGATTAAGTTATTTCTATGGTCAGTCACTCCAAGATGCCGAAAACCGTTTTTAAGCATGACTTTCTTGGCCTGATAAAGGCTTTCGCTCTCGTTGACAGTAACCAGATCCCGACTGGCATAATCCGCAACCATCGGATTGAGCATGACGGAAGCCAGCGCCTTGACCACATCCCGCTCAGTCAGAATGCCGACCGATTCATCGGGAAACTCAACCCGTATCGCATCGGAATGCGAAGAATGCATCAGCTTGCTGGCTTGAGCCATGCTCTGGGTTGATTGGATCATCGGCGGAATCGGTTTTAATACGCTGCCCGCCGTTTTTAAAACCAGGAAAAACTCAAAATTGTGCTTCTTGATCACATCGGTTTGAGAAATGATGCCCTGCTGTTTGCCCTGATCATCGGTTACGACATAATGGCGCACGCCGTCTTTCTTAAACTTAAGCGAAACTTCCTCGAGACTCACATTTTCATTCACGCAGATAACCGGACTGCTCATGCCTTCGGAAACAGGCGTGGAACGCGCATCAGCCGAGGAAAAATCGAATTTCAGCACATCCCGTTCCGTCCAGATACCAATAATTTCATCGTCTACCGCAATCAGGATAGCACTACAGTTTTGTTCCGCCATTTTGACCGCCGCGTCATGCATCGTCTCATTGGGCAAGCAGGTCAATAAAGTGGTTTGAGTAATATCTTTTATCGAAATGGCATGTAAATCAAAATTGCTCATGTATTCTCTATTTGTGTACGTATCATCCGGCGAATAATACCATCAAGACGCTGTTATCTAAAATCCGGCCTCACCAAAATGCAGGGGGACTCTCCAGCTAAATTACCCGCAACAAGCCAGTCGAATAAGTGCCTTGCGTTTTTTCAATCTTCATTGCTTACATCGCATCTTGGTCGACCCTCAATAAATCCCAAGCAAATCTGGCATTAAAAGCCCGTTCAAATTAAAATAACCGGTTTCTTATTGTGCGCATTCAATAAATATAGCGTGATCTCCAAACCTGACGGACTTTTAATGACTGATTATAAACTGACCCACCTTAAACAACTGGAAGCTGAGAGCATTCATATTATCCGTGAAGTCGCAGCCGAATTTGAACGTCCGGTGATGTTGTATTCGGTCGGCAAAGACTCCGCCGTCATGCTGCATTTGACCATGAAAGCCTTTTATCCCGGCAAGCCGCCGTTCCCATTGCTGCATGTGGATACCACCTGGAAGTTCAAGGAAATGATTGAGTTTCGCGACCAGATGGTCAAGAAACTGGGCCTTGAGCTGCTGATTCATATTAACCCTGAGGGTGTGGAACAAGGCATCGGACCCTTTACCCACGGCAGTAAAATACACACCGACGTGATGAAAACCGACGGCCTCAAGCAGGCGCTGGACAAATACCAGTTCGATGCAGCTTTTGGCGGCGCGCGGCGCGACGAAGAAAAATCACGGGCCAAGGAACGAGTATATTCGTTCCGCGACAAGAATCACCGTTGGGACCCCAAAAACCAGCGCCCCGAATTATGGAACATCTACAACGGCAAAATCGACAAAGGCGAAAGCATCCGGGTATTCCCGCTGTCCAATTGGACGGAGCTGGACATCTGGCAATACATCCACCTGGAAAGTATCCCCATCGTGCCGCTGTATTTTGCCAAAGAACGCCCTGTCGTCAACCGCGACGGCATGTTAATCATGGTTGACGATGAGCGTATGCCGATTGGCCCTGATGAAAAAGTTGAAATGAAAATGGTGCGTTTCCGCACCTTGGGCTGTTACCCGTTGACCGGCGCAGTTGAATCGACCGCCACCACGTTACCGGAAATCATCCAGGAAATGCTGTTGACCACGACCTCCGAACGTCAGGGCCGGTTGATAGACCACGACCAATCCGGTTCCATGGAGCAGAAAAAGCGCGAAGGGTATTTTTAAGAGCAGGCGAAAGACGAAAGGCTAAGGGC
>DATBQC010000712.1:0-4967 GCA_036561065.1 Methylobacter sp.
ATAGAGAATTTTTCATTGGATCAATCCGGCAGTTTCGTCAAATACGACGGAACGCCAATGCCATGGTGAACGCTATGATTAAAAAAATATTGATTTTATCGGCAATATTACAAGGCGCGGCTTATGCCGAGGTTTCAATACCCGAGCAGATTAAAGTACCGTCGGGCTATAGCCCCGTCTTGACCGTCCATGCCAAGGGCGATCAGATTTACCAATGCACGCTCAATAAAGGCGAATTTGCCTGGGAGACGCAAGCACCCGATGCCAAGCTGTTCGATGCACAGGGTAATATCGTAGGGAATCACACCGCCGGGCCTCTCTGGGAATATAAAGAGGGTAGCCGAGTGGTCGGACGTGTGGTCAACAAGGCCGATGTGTCGCCGGGCAAGGCTATTTCCTGGTTACTGGTCGAGGTGGTTTCGCATAAAGGTGACGGTTTGTTTTCGAACGTGAACTTTATTAACCGAATTAATACCTACGGCGGTTTGCCGCCCACATCGAGATGCAACGCTAATCATTTGGGCAGTGAAAAGCGGGTTGCCTATACGGCGGATTATGTTTTTTATTCCAAATAACGTAAATCCGTTAATAACTGATATTACGTAATGACTAAAACAATTCACCACGAAGACACGAAGGACACTAAGAAAAAAATATAAAGCTTCGTGTCTTCGTGGTGAATAAAAATCTTTTATTCTGATAACGCTTGTAATTACTAAATAAGCTAGTGCTGCACTAGCTTCAACTCCCTGAGCTTCATCAGCGCATAGACCGACTCCAGATGAGGAACAACTATGCCTAGCCGCTGAGCGGCGCGGGCTGCATTACCCAAAATAGCTTCCGTCTCCATCGGGTGGCCGTTTTCATAATCCAGTAACATACTGGTTTTATACGGCGGCATCGCGTAGGTATGTTCGATGTTGATGTCGACAATATCGTCTGGCAAAGGATGTCCGGAGGCCGCGGCAATATTGCAAACTTCCTGCATAATGCTACGCACGAACGGCTCCTGAGTTTGCAGGATGTCCAGCGTCGGCAAGCCGCCTGATAAAACCGATAACGGATTAAACGGCGCGTTCCAAACGCATTTTTGCCAGCGTCCGGTCACAATGTCTTCGTTCGGGTTACAATCTATGCCGGATTGATTAAACAGCTCGCACAGCTGCGCGGTTTTGTCGCTGACGCCGTTCGGCAGATTGCCTAAAGCCAAGCGGCCATACGCCAGATGCAATATCTCGCCAGGGCTGACCCGGTTACAGCAGATAAACGCCAAACCGCTGACGACCTCATTATCGGGAAAGGCATCCTGCATTTCCTGCTCGATTTCCACGCCGTTCTGGATAAAGACTATCGCGGTATTTTCAGCCACGGCGGAGCGTATCAGGGCGACCCGGTCCAGCTCAGGAATGACTTTGGTGCAGAGCAAAATATAGTCTGCCGCACCTTCAAAATCCGTAGCGTTTTTTAAGACTTGCGCCGGGGTAAAATTCCAGCGGCCGAGCGGGTGGCTATCGATGATAAAACCGTGTTGCTTTACCTGTTTGTAATCGGAGCGGCAGACTACCGACACCTCGGCGCCGGCCTTTGCCAGCAGTGCACCGTAAAACGCGCCGATGGCTCCCGCACCAATAACCAACACTTTAATCATCGTCGTTCAGAATCTGCTTTAAAAAAGGCAGGGTTAGCTTACGCTTGGCGGCCAATGATGCCCTATCCAGTTTTTCCAGTAAAGCCCATAACGAGGTCAGATCCCTATCGTAATGCGTCAGCAGAAATCGCCCTGCTTGCGGGGCGATTTCAAAGCCCATTTGATCGGCTTTAAAGATTAATGCCGCAATTCGGTCGCTGTCGGTTAAGGGCTGAATTTTCAAGGTCAGCCCCCAATTAAGCCGGGTTCTAAGATCGGGCAATTGAATGGCAATGTCATTGGGCGCAGAAGATGCCGATACGACCAGTTTGTGGCCGCGCTCACGATGCTGATTAAAAAAACTAAAAAAAGCCAACTCCCAGGCCGCGTTACCCGCTATGCACTCGATATTGTCGAAACACACCACATCAAACTCATCAAGGCCGTTTAACATCAAAGGATCAGGGAGTTTTGCATTCGATAAATCAAAATAAAACGAACTGAGCTTCTGGTTCTGAGCCTGATGACAACAGGCTTGCAGCAAATGGGTTTTGCCCTGTCCCGCCTTACCCCAGAGGAAGATTTGCTGTTCGCCCAGGCCTGCAATGCATTGTTGCAAGTGGATTATGATCTCCTGATTGCTACCGGGGAAAAAATCGCTAAAGGTTTGATTCGCCCGAAACTCAAAATGCAAGGGAAGCTGCTGCGCCATCGTCAGTTCTGTTTACCCGCAAGGCGTACATAAAACGCCGTGCCGAAAAAAAGCATCAGGCTCAGCAAGACTTCAAGCGAGGCATACAGCCGTTCGTCGGCGTTGACGTAGGCTTCGGCAGTGCCGTGGAGGAAATAGATTAAGCTGACGTAGGCCGCCCACGCGCAACTTCTAGGATTGCGATCCAGCAAGCCGCGCATGGGCAGCAATAACGGCGTAACGGCGGCCAGCAAAACCAGCGCCACCGGAAAACGTGTGGATGGTGCGAGCACGGTATTCCAAAGCATCAGCAAAGCGAACAGCCCGAAAAACCCCGTCAGGGCGATGATGTAATAATGAATCGGTTTTATGGTCATGCTGATTGTTTCAGTTGAAGCGCGGTTTTAGCTAATCGTGCACCCAGAGCTTTGCACAAGGTTTTTTCGTGATCGCTCAATCCTGAGTGATTTGTCGATACGTGGCTGGGGCCGTAAGGCGTGCCGCCTGACGTGGTTTCCCGCAACGCATGTTCGGTGCTGGGCAAGCCCAGTATCAGCATGCCGTGGTGCAGCAACGGCAACATCATCGATAACAAGGTGCTTTCCTGTCCGCTATGCATGCTGCCGGTTGAGGTGAATACGCCTGCGGGTTTGCCGGACAACGCGCCTGAAAACCAGAGTTCAGTGGTACTGTCGATAAAGAATTTTAGCGGCGCGGCCATATTGCCGAAATGGGTTGGGCTGCCCAGCGCCAAGCCGTCGCAGGATTTTAAATCGTCCAGCGTAGCGTAAAGCGCGCCGTGCGCGGGGATGCTTTCTGCTGTTTTTTCGCAGACAGTTGAAACATCGGGCACGGTTCTGAGCACCGCTTCAGCGCCGTCAACCGATTCTACGCCACGGGCGATATAATTAGCCATTTCTGCGGTAGTACCGTTACGGGAGAAATACAAAATCAGGATTTTAGTCATAGATGTAAGATGGGCATAGATCGCAACATTTGCACCCTCTCCCTCTGGGAGAGGGTTGGCGTGAGCGGCTATTAACAGTGCATCCTTTATCCGTTCGCAGCATATTACAAGATAGCAAGCACAGCTTCCGGCGGACGACCAACCGCGGCCTTGCCGTTGGCAATAACAATAGGCCGCTCAATCAAGATAGGATTGTTCACCATAGCTTGAATCAACGCCTGCCGATCCAGAGCTGCATCCTCCAGGCCATTGGCCTTATATTCGGCTTCATTCTTGCGCATTAACTCGCGCGGCTCCATGTCCAGTTTTTGCAGAATATCGTCCAGCTCCTGAACGCTGGGAGGCGTTTTAAGATACTCGATAACCACCGGTTCAATGCCTTGTTCCTTTAACAGCTGCAAAGTCTGACGCGATTTGCCGCAACGAGGATTATGATAGATTTTTACACTCATGGTTCACCCGCTCCTTAAAACAAAAAAGCTATAATAGCATTTTTAACAAAACTCACGCGTTGGAAAAGGCAATAACAATGATGGACACAGCAATGGATAGAATCAGGCAATACTGGCTATTAGCGCGGTTCGACAAGCCTATCGGCATCCTGATTTTACTGTGGCCTGCATTGTGGGCGCTGTGGGTTGCCAGCGACGGCAAGCCGGATTTGCTGGTGTTGACCGTTATTTGCCTGGGCGTCGTATTGATGCGGGCCGCCGGTTGCGTGATTAACGATTACGCCGACCGCGACTTCGACCCGCATGTGGAACGCACCAAACAGCGACCTATCGCCGCAGGCAAAGTAAAACCCAAGGAAGCGCTACTGGTTTTCGTCGTGCTGTGCTTGTGCGCTTTCGGCTTGGTGTTATTGCTGAATATCTACACCATTCTGCTGTCGTTTATCGCCGCCTTTTTAGCCGCCAGCTATCCGTTCATGAAACGCTACACCCACCTGCCCCAAGCCTATTTGGGCATCGCATTCGGCTGGGCCGTACCGATGGCTTTTTCCGCGCAAACCAACAGCATCCCGCCGGTAGCCTGGGTGATGTATTTGGCCGTCGTATTATGGGCGCTGGTTTACGACACCATGTATGCGATGGTCGATAAGGATGACGATTTAAAAATTGGCGTCAAATCGACTGCGATATTGTTCGGCGCTTACGACCGTCAAATCATGGGCGGATTGCAGCTGATCATACTCGGCCTGCTGATTGCAGTCGGGCAAATGGCGCACGCCGACTGGCCTTATTACGGCGGGATTTTAATCGCGGCAGGCTTGTCGATTTACCAACAAAAATTGATTTATCATCGGGAAAAAGCGCTTTGCTTTAAGGCGTTTTTAAACAATAACTGGTACGGCCTGGCTATTTTTTCCGGGCTGGCCGTGGATTATTGGCTGCGATGAATTAGAGGTTATTGTCTTGCATTCAAACATGCCGTCGAATTCTTGCAAGAAAACGGTGCTTCATTTATGAATATGACATCTGGGAACTCTCATCGGGTTAGTTGTAACAGGCTTTAACGCGAACTTCAACGTAAAAAAAATTATCCCAACTCACACAAAATACCTTTGTATTTTCTTTAGCATTGTTAGTAATATTACCTACCACGTGTATCAAAACAATCTAGCCAAACACTGAGGAATTATCATGACAACCATAGCAGACCCCATTATCGGCAGTTGGTAC
>DATBQC010000713.1:0-1624 GCA_036561065.1 Methylobacter sp.
GATCCACCACCGGCAATAGCGTCATTAAGTGCATTCATTGCATCGGTAGCGGCGGCAGCGGCAGCAGAAGCAGCGGTAGTTGCATGAGTGGACGTAGGAGCTGTAGGAATAGCATTAGCATTTTGTTGAGCGGTAGCAAGATCGGTAGATACTTGAGTGGCAGAAGCGGTGGCATTTGTTAATTTGGTCGAAGCACTACTTAAAGTACTTAAAGAAGAAGAGTAAGCGGCAACGGCATCCGATAATTGCTGCGCAGTTGCAGATGGATTGGATTGAACAGCTGCCAAAGCTGTTTTTGCAGAATCGGCATTTTGTTGTGCCAAAACTTTTGCCTGATTATCAGCGGCCACAGGCGTGGCGACTTGATTTGATACGGTTTGAACTGTAGCAACTGAGGAATCAGCAGCGGTTTTTGATGTGGTTATTGTCGTGGTCTTTGCAGTGGTAGCAGCGGCAACAGTAGCGGGATCATTTGTACAAATATACGACGCAGGTTTGCAATCATTAATAGGAGGGCAAAACTTTTCATTGGCACCAACACAGAGAGTCATGCCACCGGGCGGAGTAGTTGCGCAAGCAGAAGCGGTAACGTCATAATATTGGCCGCCAGTAGGCCATGTCGCATTACAATCTGGAGGCGTGGCACATGAGCCGCCAACGATAACTTGAGGTAAAGTGCAAGTAGGAGCAGGACAAATACCTGTTGTGGTATTGCGTACCGAACCCGCACCGCAAGCTGGAGCATTAAGACAATTTGTGCCATTAGAGGTTCCACCACCGGGACACGACGTAGAATTAGGAGGTGTGCCGTTGTAAAAATATTTAGTTGCACCAGAATAATTTAACGCTGGCCCATAACGACACCAATTTGGGCCGTTAAATTCACCGTCAACTCGATACAAGCCCCAAGATTGACAAATTTGAGTTTGACTTGGCTGAATAACGGGATAAGTATCAGCAAAAACTGATACTGGAAATAAACAAGTCAACATCAGCAAAAGTAATGCTTTAAAGCGCATGTTATTGACCATAATTATTTTAAGAGTTTCCGGTATTAATGCCGGTGGTAAAGGCAAATACAAAAACTGATGCTAATAAAACCGTTGTGATCATGTCATGACCTCAACAGTGAAATTAAGTAACAAGTTCCTGTAAAAACCGAAACCATGAATATCAAACCTGCTGCGGCAAAAGATACAACTGTATAGCCGACCGCAAAAGCAGATTTAATAACGACAAAAATACCGGAAACAGACACGCTTTAAATTACTTGCGAAGCATTGAGACGATCAAACCAATGCCGGTTAAAACCGCGACCATGGTAACGACACCCGCGGCAGCAAGACTCAAATTTGCTTGACCAGCAGAGAATGCGTCTGTAATAACTGTACCCATTGTAATACTCCAAAAAGTTTAAAAATAAAGGCTAGAAAATTTAAAACTCGCCCGGAAGTTTTCAGGTTTTCTTCATCATTTTGATGACGGCACCTGTACCGTGACCTAATGCATAGGCCACAATAGAAGCACCGGTGATTTCTTCAAAAAGCGTGGCATCAAACAAAAAATACTTGTCGAATAGGGCTGTTAAAGCTGAATCACCGGAAAAAGTCATAAAGCCATCAAT
>DATBQC010000714.1:0-1560 GCA_036561065.1 Methylobacter sp.
GGTTAACTCCCACACCCACTAGATGTAGTGAGCCCTCAATATCCAGATCAGCTCCCGCTTTCCAAGGGGGCGCTAAGTGATGGCAGCGGCGCGGTGCGTGCTTATGATTCTTGCTTTATGTGCCCCCGATATAGGCGGCAGGCGCTTGGTCCCATACGGAGAAAGACATTGGCCTGCCTGCCCCCTCGATTATAGAGCCTATGAAGCAATAACGGACTGTGTGATTACCTCCGGCGAAGTCTGTATAGTCAAAGAAACCATAAACGAAGAGTGCGCACTTTTTGTCAAATATCAGATCGACAACTTCTTTAGTAAAGGAGGCCGGCTTCGCTATTTTGATATGCTTTTCCGGCGCGACTTCAGACGGAACAGGGCAGGTATATGTTTCTTCATATTTTGGTATATCCGGCAAGGCAGTGCCTACATTGAATCCAATGCCATATTTAGTTACCATAGCGGGAGTTCTACCAATATTAAATCCATCTATTGTAATAACTGCTTCAGTCGGCACCCCATGAATGACCTTGTATTCGGAAAGAGAACCTGGGATGATCTCAACTTCCGTGGAGACCATAATCCGAGGCAGCTCGACCGCGACGGCGGCACTGGCGGCCTTAGTCGCGGCGTCCGCGGCGGATTTGGAAATAGCGAGGGAGCGGAGCGTTTGGCGCGCCTGGATTCTAGCTGCGATCCGGGTCAGTGTGAGCTGGCGCTCCCCAGCGTCCCACAGTCTGTTAGTAATTCTAGCCAGCTCCCATGTAACTATGACAAGGCAGTATGTAAAAAACCCGATAATGGCGTCAGATATCTTAAAGTCACAAAGGAACTTTTCAAGCCAACTGGTTTTATTATTTTCATTTTGCTTTTGCTCGCCGGAAAGTGGTGCTTGCATAATTTTGTAATCAGAGAAGAGTCCGTGGGAACTCGAAGAGCTATTTACTGGCTCATCGCCGGGGTTTCTATTATCGGGGCCGGGGGAAATCTGCTTTTGCTCATCGAGCTGTGGGCTAATTCTCCAATTTAGATTTAGGCCATCTTCCCTAGCTGGACAATATTCATTCAAGCCTAAGACGCCTGCAACTAGAACGGCTATTCCTATTAAGGCAGCCCAACCGAATGTGGCCGCGATCTCCCTTTTGGCTTCTGGCTTCATTTAAATCTCGGCGTTGGCTTTTAAATCTCCTCTAAGCTTACGACATCCCTGCCTATGGCCGCTAGGCCCGCGAGAAGAAGGAAGCGGCGAACTTATCACAGGAGGAACCATTGGCAACGGACCAGGGGAAATCAAATCTACATATAGTGGGTATGGGACACAACCGGATAGGCATGCTTCATTCCTCCACCGGAGCGGCCCAAACCATTAGGCGCGGGGGCAGTGGGTAAGTTTGAATTTCCGCCTTCGACCCAACCGCGGGTCGTCGTTGGCGTCTATTCAACGTCCGCGTCGTCCTTGCCGCTCAAATTCTGGCGTAACGCCAAGATGACTTGGTGAGCTGTTTCCAGGTCCTTGACTGGCACGCCCTCCGAAATTCTATCGCTCCAGGGAGCTTGCAAGCGCAT
>DATBQC010000715.1:0-9940 GCA_036561065.1 Methylobacter sp.
AAAATGACGATAAAATCATCCCCGCCTATGTGGCCGACCAAACCGCTTTCTGCAGGAATATGCTGGGTCAGGGTATTGGCAACCGCTTTAATAATATCGTCGCCGGCACTGTAGCCATACACGTCATTAAAAGGTTTGAAGTGATCAAGGTCAAAGTAGCCGAAACTGAAAGGGGTTTTTGCGGCCAGCAGTTGGTTGATCTGTTCATTGATGGGGACGCTGCCAGGCAGTAGGGTAAGAGGGTTGGCGTGCTTGGCATTATGGATTTGCTGACGGGTAATTTCTTCAAGCAAATTCAGGATTGTTCCTATGCCTGTATATTCCCCGTCATCGGTAATAATGAAAGCCTGGTCATTGCGCATAGTTGAGGTCAGTTGCTTACTGACTGATTCAATGGGCGTGTTTTGGTCGAAACTTAACGGCGTTGTTTCGATGAACGATTTTATGGGTTTTTTCCCATACAACTCTATGCCATAACGACTGGAAAATAATTTGAACAGGAAGTGGTCGCGGAAAATAATACCGGAAGCCTCGTTGTTATCGACCAAAGGCAGAATCGTTAAGTCGCTGTCGCTATGAAACAAATTCATGACATCGCTGATCGCGGTTTCTGCCGAAACGGGGGTTATGAATTTAGCGATATGAGCGGCTTTTATAGCGTTAAATTGAGTTGGTTGACTGCTGGTAATAAATAATGACTTAGCGATTTTTTCTAAAGGGACAGCCGTCGGCCGGGCAAAGTAATAGCCCTGCGCATGAGTAATGCCCAATTGTTCTACCGCTTTATATTCATCTTCTGTTTCGATGCCTTCAGCTATGACATTGCAATTGAGCGAGCTGGCAATATTTTGAATGGATCGAACAAAGTTCAGTTTGACCGGGTCGTTATGGATGCCTTGAATAAAGTGCATGTCTATTTTGACATATTCAGGCTGTAGCTCCGACCAGAGTCTTAATCCCGAGTAGCCTGCGCCCAGATCATCAATCGCTATTTCAAAGCCCATTCTTCTGTAATGGGTGACCGCTTCAAGCATTAATTGAAAGTCATCGGTCGGTTGGTGTTCCGTTAATTCAATAACAATGCGTCGTGGGTCAATGCCGAATTGATCAAGGAGCTTAAGTGTTTCGCCTTTTTTGAAGTCCGGTTGTAACAGTACCGAAGGGCTTACGTTAACAAATAGTTTCTCTTTGAGATTTAGGCTGGCGTAGCGTCTTAAAGTGACTTCCCGGCAAATGTATTCGAGTTTGGTGCTTAAATCAAAACGCTCGGCCGTATCGAACAAGTTAAATGGACTGTGTAATGGACTATCGGAAGGCCCTCGAATTAACGCTTCGTAGCCCATGATCTTCTTTTGCGATAAAGAAACAATAGGCTGAAAATGAGGCGTTAATTGTTTGCCATTGATGATTTTGGTGAGTTCATTATGCAGGTTCGACATGTAATATTCTGACTATATTAGGTGGTAGTTTTCAATCAGAATATGACAATTTCATTACGTGAATGTGACGGGTTTGTTACCGGAATGTGACAAGCCAGAATGGCTTTTTTGCAAAGTTGGTTTTTATTAGTCCGTAGTAAAAAGCCGGTATTGAAAAGCGGCGGCTGAGGACTTTCTTGGTCACCGCTTTTTTATTCAAAACCAGGTTCTGTTGACGTTTCATCTCAGCCATAAAAGAACCGAATAGCTAATAAATTTTCACCGCGAAGAAAAGATAAAATAGCGTACTCCTCGTGTCTTCGCGGTGATTTTATGTGATTTGCGCAACGCCAGCTTAATAGTTTACAGTCATGCCAACATTGAATGAGCGGCCCATGCCGGGAACTGCGGTACCCGCAACACTCCTTTCTCCTATATAGGTTCCGCCTAAGGGAAGGGCGTAATTTTTATCCAGAAGATTATCTATGCCGCCATCGATTCGCACGTGCTTCCAGGTATAACTGCTGCGCAGGTTGAGCAGTGCGTAGCCTGCGGTTTTAGGTTCCAGACGGACAGTTTGCACATCTGTTTTAGAGCTGGCTATTTGAGTTTCGATAGTGTTGGACCAGCCGCCGCGTTTATGCTCGAGCGCCACCGTCGCATTAAACGGCATCTGTTGGTACAGGTTGCCGCCGGTGTCGTTATTTTGGCCTCTGACATAATTTAAAACGGTTTTACCGGTCAGGCTGCCGTATTTAGTAGTATCCAATAATAATTTAGACCCGGAAACATCGACACCGAAAAGATGCGCATCGAAGTTGGCCAGTTGCAGAAAATTAAAGCCGCCAGATGGGCTGGTGCAGGTCACACCATTGCCAGGCTGGCAGAGTCTCGCATCAATATAATTTGCGACATGGGTGTAAAAGGGCGTGATTTTGGTTTCCCAGTCTTCCAGCTTGGCATCATGCCAATTGGCTGTGGCGCTGACGGTGTGCGCGACTTCCGGCTTAAGATTAATGTCGCCTACATAGCCGTTGGCATCGCCGACCCAATTATTCATAAACATCGCCATAGCTCCGCGAGACCAGGCAAAACGCTCGTAAAGATTGGGCGAGCGGGTTTTTCTGGCGGCCCCCAGTTCATACGTTTGCATGTCGTTGAAGGTATAACGCGCTAACGCAGTCCAATCGATATTCACATCGGTTTGTTTTTTATTTTTGCTATTAACAGCTGCCGCCTCTGCTCTCTGTGCCACCGTGCTGTTTTGATAGTCTTTTACGTCGCCGGCATTCATTTCCACAACACCGACACGGGCGCCGAGTTGAGTCAGCCATTGCCGGCTCCAGCGCCCTTCCCATTCGGTAAACAGATCTATGCGGTCGCGCTTTCCTTCATTGATATTCCAAAATGTACCCGGTCCCATCATCATGCTGCCTGGAACAGGAGCCCACCAGTCGTCCAAACGGTAACGCTGATACTCGCTGCCTACAGTCAGCAAATGCTTGTCGGTCATATCGATATTGGCTTTGATCAACAAGCCTTGATTGACGCCATGCGTATCCATAGGCATGTTGCGGGTTGGCGTAGTCATTTTGTCCGCAAGGAAGTTCATCTTGTGCAGAGCATCCTCGTGATAAGCGCGCGTTTCCAGATTACCCCACTGGAACTTGCTCTTGGTGAAGACATTGGCGAACCAACTGTCATCGCCGGTCATATCCATACGCACATTGGGGAAGGCTTGATAAGGGATATTTTGTTGCCCGACCTTGATGACGGCAAGATGGTCGTCGTTACGTAAAGCCAGCGACAGCGATTGGTTCTCCGATTTATAGGATGAAGAAGCTACAACATCATTGCCGTTTTTGGTATTTTGGGTGGTGAAATTTCCGCCCGCTTTGTAATTGCGGGCCTGCACCGTGGAGCCGGTGTACTTAAGCTCGGCATGTTCGTTCGCTATCGACGCGGAAATATTGCCGCCTCGCGCATCGCCGTTGGTACGATAAAAGGTCGAGGCCTGGCCTTTTATCAACGGCGCTTTGCCATCTTCGGCAAATTCGGGATCAGCGGAGTTAACCCGAATAGTACCGCCGATGCTGTCGCCGCCCATGCTAACTGGCGTGATCCCGGCAAGCACCTGGGCGCTCAGCACGCTGGAGGGAGCAACGTAAGAAAGAGCGGGATTCATGTGATTGGCGCAAGCCGAAATCAAATTCATGCCATCGACTTGAACCCGCAAACGGTCGTCCGCCATGCCGTGGATAACGGGGCGGCTGGAAATGCCGCCACCGCCGGAGAAGCTTACGCCAGGCGTACCACTAAGCATTTGGGCGGTATCGCTGGTTGCGGTTCTGGCAAGGGCTATTTTGGAAGGGTCGAGATAGGAGCCGAACGGCTGATCGACATTGGCTTTTTGGGCTTTGATGGTTAGCGTATCTAAAACCAGGGGTTCCTCAGTCTTTGCATTTTGAGCGGATTTAGCGGCAGGCGCCTTGACCGCCACCGTGTTGTCGCCGGTGAACGTGTATTCCAGTCCGCTTTGCGCCAGCAGTTTTTCCACGGCCTCGCGTTTACTGTAGCGTCCTTTCAGCGCCGGGCTTTGTTTGCCGACTAAAGCGTCGTCGGCGTAAAAGGGTTGTAATCCTGTCTGCTTGCTCACTGCCTCTATCGCTGCGGCTAGCGGTTGCGCGGGGATGTTAAGGTTGAAAGTGCTTTCTTCGGCTACGGCCGCTCCCATGACCATCGCCAGCGGCAGGTTTGCTATCAGTTTGGGTAGTGTGCGCATCAGATCTCCTTTAAGTTTGTTTGTGACACTAACTTATAAGACTGATTTGGCGATTGTAGACCGCCACTTTTTTTGAAAAATATTTGCGCCGGTTCCCAAGCTGGAGATTTAGCCCGTGGACGATGTGTATAACGATGAGAGCTGGAGTTTGGGAGCCAGTTGATGGCTAATTAGCCGGAGCTATGACGAAGGTAGTTGTTGCGGTTTGGGTTATCTTGATGGGCAAGGCGCCGGCAATGGTATTGAGTGCAAGGCTTAGATTGTTGGTGGGAAATACTCCGCTGACCTTAAGCGACTGTAAGCGCGAATCGGGCACTTGCAGCGAGGCATCGTGATAGCGGCCCAACTGCTCCAACACTCTATTCAAGGGCTGGCCTTTGAATACCAGTTGTCCTTTTTGCCAGGCGGTGGCGATAGTCATATCGGCGTAAGAAATGGCGGAGGTTTGCCCGGTCGAGTCGTAACTGATTTGCTGGCCGGGAATCAGGGTTTGCGCGGTGGCATTTTGCTTGGCAGCAACGCTGACTTCGCCTTCCAGCACCGTTACCGATACCCGATCGGCTTGCCGGTAGATATTGAAGCGAGTGCCTATGTCCTGAATGCGGCCGCCTGCTGCGATGACTTCAAAAGGCTTTTCCGGGTTGTGAACGACTGAAAACAGAGCCTCGCCGCGTTCCAGTTTTACGCTGCGCGCTGTCCAGCTGTACTGCACGCTCAGTTCGGTATCGGTATTGAGGTTGATACGCGAGCCGTCGCTAAGCTGGATGCTGGTGGACTCGCCTTTGGCGGTGCGGTAAACATTGGTGCTCAGCCATGACCAGCCAAGCGGACTGAAACCGGTTATCAGGGCAATGGATAAGATTCCCGCCAGACGTTTTTTAGACAATGCGCGACGAGACTGCCGGGTCTCGCGCAGATAGGCGCGTGCGGCCGCAAGCTGGGGAACTGCAAGCGGCTCAATTCGACTTAATCCTTCCCAAAACGCTGCAACTTCGCGGTGAGCGATGCGGTGAACCTCGCTTTGCGACAGCCAAACTTCGAAATCTCGCCGTTCTCGGTCGGTGCAATCGCCGGAATGGAGCCGCGTGACCCAGAAAGTGGCTTGTTCATGGACGGAGCCTGATGAGGTGGTGTCGTAAGAATCAGTCATAGAATAGTGGGCGGCTTTGAAGGGCGCAGTATAAAACAATAGCGGCTGCCGGTGTGCGCCGATTTAGCCATGATTACTCATCGTATGGGTAAAACAGTGGGCAAGCGCCTTGGCGCAATAGCGCTCCACGGTTCGCCGGGGCAACTTCAAGGCATCGGCGATTTCGGAGTGGGTTAAGCCGTCAATCCGGTTCAGGAAAAAAACATGACGATACACTTCGGGCAATGTTTTCAGCGCCGCCAGACAGTTCCGTAGCAGGAGTTCTCCTTCCATGAGCGCTTCCGGCCCCGGCAGCGGCGAAACCATCTCATCCGCTTCGACTGCATCGATTTCGGCGTATTTGCCGCGCACGCTCTCCTTGCGATGGTGATCGAAGCCGAGATTGGCGGCCACCTTGTAAAGATAAGCGCGCGGATTGCTGATGGAGGCGGGTTCGGGATGCTGTAGGAAGCGTAGATAGGTTTCCTGCACCAGGTCTTCGGCGGCGAAATCGCCCACCCGCCAACCGGCGAAGGCCAACAGCTCTTTGCTGTGATGATGAAACAGGCGGTTGAGAAGATCGTGTTTGGATTTAGGCATCGTTGTAGCAGTTGTTAAAGTCTGGAGTCAGTCTGTTGATTGACAAGCAATAGCAGTATCCGTGCCACAATTGTATAGACCTTCGGTGCCAGCGTTGACGAGGCTTGCGCGGTATCGAGAAAGCCTGTTCAGCTATTTGTCGGGGTAGGGGAGCTTGGTATAACTTGCAAAACTATGTGATATGACACAGCGTAATAAGGTATATCACACAGTTTTTCCGGTTGCGGAGGGTATAAACTAATCTTGATTATGTAGTGCCGTGGTTAATGGCTATTTTTACCTTATGTGCCTTGCGTTTTTGTAGCCAGCGGACATCATCCCGGTCACACACAAAACCGGACAAGCCAGTCCTGATGAGTTCAGATTTAGTCAGTTAGATCCTGTGTTTGTTTGAAAATCATTCAACCAGTCAGCTAGGGCTATGTGTCATATGCCCTATTTTTCTGCGTAAAATGCCTCGTCAATTCATGTAATGATTAGCCGAAGCCCAGGCAGTATGCCGCTTTGAAGTATTTCTTATAACGCAAACTAAGGTATTGAGCACATACCGTGCCATTTTGTGCGGCTTATTGTCGCGCGGCAATCGGTCACATTTTCAAAGCTGCTTTTGTTCATTAGACTCTGCCCAGCTCTTGTGTCACTTCATTAGAGTTTTTTTACTATCCTTCCTCTGTGTGCGGTCAGCAGGCCTGGCCGCATTTTTTTTGGCCTATGGGTGGAATCATGAAACGGAATTACCAAACTGATGCATCCTACTCTATTGCCGATCAAGATTTGATCAGGCAAATCGCTGTCCATGAGGCTGGTCATGCCGCCGCCATTTATCTATTCAACAAACAAAAACAACTGCCTCCGGTGTATTTTCAAATAACCATCAAAGCCTTGGATCGTCAAAACGACAGTCCTTTGAACATCTGCTCATTAGCCTATGATCACTATGCCGCTGTTGTAGAAGGAGGTCGCCTGATTCATAGCCTGCCGGTTGCATTGATTGAAAGCGCTCATTATTTCTCAGCCGTTGAGCAAGACGCGTATCAGACCGCATTTGAAGCGGATATGATTAATTTGCTGATTGGGCCGCTAGCGGAAGCAAAGCATGTCGCCCTACGAGATGGGGAGCAGTTTAATGCTCAACTGATTAACCTCAAGGCCCTATACAATTACGGTGGCAGATCAGACCTTGAAAAGGTTTATGAATATCTGGATATTTTTATCGCGAGCAGAAATAGGCACGAAGAAAAGTTGGCTGAACTGTTTAATCAAGCCTTTCAGTTCATAAACTCACCCTGTCATTGGAAGTCCGTTGAGCGTCTGGCCGAGTATATTCTTAGCAACAAGGAAAACGTAATCAGCTGTGAGGAAGCAATTGCCGTGATGGACGCAAGCAGGATGTTGCGTACGAAATATTAGTCCCGTTATTCTGGTTCCCATGCGCTAGGTACGACGTTAAGATAAAGATGGAACTTCCAGTCTCGCGAAGCTCTACGACTGACTTGGGTGGATGCAGGAGATAGGGCAACGCAGAAGCGGTTGTCGGGAGCTTGGTAACCAACGTAAACTCTGCGCCGCTATTACACGCGACATAGCGAGTGGGAACGAGGAAAATCCTCGGATTTTGCAAGCTTCATCCCGGCTATTTACTTTTTGTTGCCCGACCTTCAGTATCCGATAAAAATTAACCGGGCAAATTACTGCTCTACAGTCACAAAAGCTATCTTGGCAATCCCTGCGTGTTGTACAGCCGCCATCACTTCGGCAACTTTGGCATAAACAACGTCTTGATCGGCATATAAATGCAGGCCGATTTCAGGGTTCCGCAGCAGCTCATCTTTCAACGCCGTTTCCAGCGCCGTCAGATCGGACAGCGGCAGCTTGTTCAGCGTTATAACACCCTGCGCATCGACGCCCAATTGCAAGGGTTGTTCCTTAACATCCGGGGTGGTCGCGGCGGTTTTCGGTAGGGTCACATGCACCGATTGCGTGAGCAACGGCGCGGTTACCAGCAAAATGATCACCAGCACCAACATCACATCGACCAGCGGCGTAACGTTAATCTCGCTCATCGCTGCATCGCTTTCCGATTGTGGTTTAAAGGCCATGTTTATACCTTGTCCGTGCTTAGGGCTATATGCAGAAAACTGGCGACAAAGTTTTCCAACCCGGCGCGTTGCTGTTTGACCCCGCGCAAGAAGAAGTTATACGCCAGCACGGCGGGTACGGCGACGGCGATACCGATAGCTGTCGCGACCAATGCATCGCCGATCGGGCCTGCGACCACGTCCAGGCTGGTCGAGCCGCTGGCGGTAATTTCATGCATCGCATGCATGATGCCCAGCACCGTGCCGAACAGGCCGACGAACGGCGCGGTGCTGCCGATGCTGGCAAGCAGGGTCAGGCCGCTTTCCATCAGGTGTTGTTCCTTCTGCATTTGCACCAGCAGCGAGTGCTCCAGCAACTCGGCCGGAGAACCGATATATTTAAGGCGCTTGCTGTCAGCGTTTCGGCTTTCATTCAGCCAAACAAAACCCTGCTGTGCGATCCGGGATTGAGGGCCTATCGCGGCGTCTGCCGGAGCTGATTCTGCTTGGGCTAGATCGGCTGCATCCCAGAATGCTGCGTTAAATCGGCGGTTGCGATAACTGTTATTGGCGAATTCCCAGATTTTGAAAAAAATCACCCACCGAGAAAAGCAGCAGTGCGTACAAGGTACAGTCGATGATGACTTCCGGTGCAATATGATGGGGCATTAAGGTCTCCTTTTTTAGTTATTCAAAACAAAATTAATGGGTACGACGACAGAGCTGGATACCGGCGTGTCGCCCCGTTTGGCGGGGATGAATTTCCATTTTTCGACCGCTTCGATAGCAGCTTCGTCGAGCACGTCATAACCGCTGCTGCGTTGCACGGTGACTTCCTCGCAATCGCCTTCAATAGACACTCTCACCAGCAGTCGCACGGTGCCTTCCCAACCTCGGCTGGTAGCAATGCTAGGGTATTTCGGTTTGGGGTTAGAGCCGTAATTGGCGTTGAAATTCGCTTCGGTAAAGTGCGCGGTATCTGCTGTCGCCTTGCTTGCAACATTTGCGGCGGCGCCGGCCGTTACGGGAGCCGGTGCGGATTCGGCCTGTGATGGCGCAGGCAGTAGTTCATCGGCCATAGCCAATGGTTTCGGCAGCTCCATCTGTTTGCGGGTAACCGGCTTCTTTGGCTTGAGAGGCTTTTTTTCCGGCGGTTTTTTCGGTTCCGGCGGTTTAGGCTGCACAACCGGCGCAGTTACTGCCTGCAAGCTTGGCTCTGCAACCAGCGATACTTCCATGATCATTGGTTGAGCTACGGTAAAAGGCTTGGCGGGTTGCAGCATCCAGATTGCCGCCCATAGATGCAGTAACACAACTAAGGTCAATATTAAGCCGCGCATTGAATGCGGCTTTTCTTGGCCTGCTAAGGCTTTAAGTAGCGACTGAATCGGCATTGCTGCCCCACCCAAAGGAGTTAACACACCTCCTTCGTGGCTTTTGAATAAATACATAGAGAATATCGTCGTCCTAGTTAAAGCACATGTTCTGGCGGACGGTTTAACAGCGCCATCATTCGCTCAAGCTTTTCATCGACTTTGGCCACATAATCTTTAAGTTGAGCCAGCTCGCCCTGAAGATCATGGCTGTTTTCGTGAACATGCTGAAAATGAACCTGAAAATAACGCGGTAGCGGAAACAAATCGATTAAATCGTCTTTTTCTGTAACACGGCGAGCTTTGGACATCTTCGCAGGACTATTTGCATCCTTAGCTTTTTGAACCAATTTTAATGTTTTCATATCCGCGGTCCTCATTTCGTTAATTTATTCTTTACTCTTATCGCCATAAATCCTCCCTCGAAATGCTCTTAGTCCTTTAAACAATCATCATGATCGTGCTAAAAAACCATCCCTGGAATAAATTTATCATCCCTGACAAGTTTAATGAGGATGACAAAGAAGTTCAGAATTTGCAGTATTTAACTTAACAACAAA
>DATBQC010000716.1:0-2557 GCA_036561065.1 Methylobacter sp.
CTCTCACGGCATGAGTGTTTTTTAACAAATCCGGGTTCCAATGTTCAAGAGCCCAGTCAAGCAGATCGGCTACCGGGGCCTGTTGCAATTCAATCGGCGGATTTTGTTTTAATAAGGTCAGCAGCTCAAAAATGATGCGCTGCGGCGCTTTTAAATCGACCGCCGTTGCCTGGGTTTGTTTGCTAAGCTTATAGCCCTGTTCGTCAACGATAATCGGAACATGCATGTAGCGGGGTATCGAAAGCCCCAGCAATTGTTGCAAGTAAATCTGTTTGGGCGTTGCATCCAGCAAATCAAAGCCTCGGACGATATGGTCAACGTGTTGCAGGTCATCATCAATGACAACGGCAAATTGGTAGGCAATAATGTTGTCTTTGCGCTTGACGATAAAGTCGCCATCCTGCTCGGCGAGGTCGTGGGAAATCAGGCCTTGCAGTTCATCCTGAAAGGCAATGGTGCGGCTGTCTACTTTAACCCGCAGTGCATGGGGGCCATCAGGAAGGGATTGTCGGTCTCGGCAAATGCCGGGGTAAATATCGGTGCTATCGACAATAGTCAGCGTTTTCCTGCTACAGGTACAAGGATAAATAAGTCCGTTTCTTTGCAGGTCGCTTATAGCATCGTTATAAGCGTCAATATGCCGGCTTTGGTAATAAACATCGCCGTCCCACTGCAGGCCGAAGGCATCCAGCGTTTTTAAGATCGCATCGGCGGAGCCTTTTACGTTTCTGGGGGTGTCGAGGTCATCAATGCGTAGTAGCCACTGACCTTGTTTTGAGCGAGCTTGAAGAAAACCGGCAAGAGCCGTATACAGGGAACCGAGGTGTAAGGGGCCGGTGGGCGAGGGTGCAAACCGGCCAATGGTGTGTGGGTTATCCAGACTTAACCCATTTGTTTTTCACGAATTTCATCGAGTGTTTTACAGTCGATGCACAGGCTTGCAGTGGGTCTGGCTTCCAGACGGCGTATGCCGATTTCAATGCCGCAAGACTCGCAAAAGCCGTAATCACCTGATTCAATTTCTCTCAGGGATTCATCAATTTTCTTGATTAACCGCCGCTCACGATCACGGGTTCTTAACTCCAGACTGAATTCTGACTCCTGGGAGGCCCGGTCATTAGGATCAGGAAAATTAGAGGCGTCATCCTGCATATGATGCACGGTGCGATCCACTTCGTGCATGAGTTCACTTTTCCAATTTTTTAGAATAGTCTCAAAATGCTCTAATTGAGCACTGTTCATATATTCTTCGCCTTCTATTTCTTGGTAAGGCTTAAAACTGAAAGGTGATTCAACAGTTTTAGAACTTTCGGTCATCCATTAACTCCTAAGACAAGATTAAATAAAACCGCGCATTTTTAGCAGAATAGCAACCGGATAGCAAGGTTTATTGATATGATCTACCGCTTTTGCGATGAGTGTCAATATTATGGAGGTACGGCTGGCTAAGCGGACACAAGGGATTACTCCTTTTTATGTGATGGAGTTACTGCGCCGCGCAAAACAATTGGAGGCGCAGGGCAGGGATGTTATCCATATGGAAATCGGCGAACCTGATTTTGCTACGCCGCAGGTTATTGTTGAGGCAGGTGTCAGTCATCTTAAAACCGGGGAGGTGAAATATACCCCGGCCGCAGGATTGCCCGAGCTGCGTGAGAAAATATCCGAGTTTTATCGGCAGCGCTATTCGGTGACTGTGGACAAGGCGCGTATTTTTGTAACGCCAGGAGCCTCAGGGGCGTTTTTGCTGGCGCTTGGAGCTAGCCTTAACCCGAAAGAAGAACTGCTGATGGCCGACCCCTGTTATCCCTGTAACAGTAACTTTGTTAAGTTGTTTGACGGGATAGCCAGAACCATCCCGGTCAATGCCGCAAGCCGTTATCAGTTGACCGCCGCGCAGATCAAAAAACATTGGACTAAAACCACCAAAGGCGTGTTGATTGCATCGCCGTCCAATCCTACCGGCACTCTCATTGCTCCAGATCAATTGGAACAGGCAATACAGACTGTTAATGAGTTAGGCGGCTGTTTTTATTCCGATGAGATTTATCATGGGCTGGTTTACGGTAAAAATGCCACAACGGCGCTGGAGTTCAGCGACAATGTATTTGTGATCAACAGTTTTTCCAAGTATTTCGGCATGACCGGCTGGCGCGTTGGTTGGTTGATAGTGCCGGAGGGATTTGTCGATGCGACAGAGAAGCTAGCGCAAAATATTTTTATCGCCACCGCAACCCATTCGCAGTATGCCGCATTAGCCGCGTTTGACGAGCGCATGCTGGGCGAGCTTGAGCAAAGGCGCGCCGAATTTGAAGCTCGTCGCGATTTTCTTTATGACGCCTTGCTGCGTCTTGGCTTTAAAATCCCGATTAAACCGGACGGCGCATTTTATATTTACGCCGACTGCTCCAAATTTACCGCCGACAGTTATCAATTTGCGCTGGACTTGTTAGAGGCTGAAGGCGTTGCCGTAACGCCGGGAAAAGATTTCGGCCTTAATGAGGCTAATCACTATATCCGCTTTGCTTATACGACTTCCATCGATAGAATGGCGGTC
>DATBQC010000717.1:0-1688 GCA_036561065.1 Methylobacter sp.
CCGTAGGAATGATTTTAACGCTGCCGCGAAAGTCAGCCCCTGTTTATCGTTTACGTTCACCTGATTAATACCAGGTAATGGAATTTCTGCCGGGTCTTCTGCGGTAGAAATATTGACACCCGGGTTATTCAGGATATTTAAACAGGTATACAGTGACACCGTTTTACCTGAGCCCGTCGGGCCAGTGACTAGTACCAATCCATAGGGACGGCTGACAGCACTCAGCAGTGCTTTTTTCTGCTCCGGCTCATAACCCAAGGCCTCAATACCCAGTGTTGCACTGCTTGGGTCAAGAATCCGCATAACGATCTTCTCGCCATTTACCAAAGGTAATGTACTGACGCGAAAATCAATGGTACGTGTCTTTGATAGCACCAATTTCATCTTGCCATCTTGAGGGATGCGTTTTTCCGAAATATCCAGACTGGAAATAATCTTGATGCGGGAAGCCAGTTTTTCTTTGATTGCCAGTGGTGGCTGGGCAATTTCACGTAACTCACCATCTACCCGGTAACGAATGCGATAAAATTTCTCATAAGGCTCGAAATGCAAGTCAGATGCGCCCATATTGATCGCATCTATCAATATTTTCTGTAGATATTTGACGACTGGTGCATCGTCGATTTCTAGTGTTGCCGCCTCATTCTCTTCAGGCTTTTCGTCGCCTTCCATATCCAGATTGAAGTCATCATCAACAGATAATGACTGCATACTGGTGTCAGACGCCTGCACGATCTTATCAATCCATCGGCTGAGCTTGTCTTCTTCAACTACAACAGGGGAAAGTGCCATGCCAGCCTGAAACTGCACATCATCAAGTGCATGGATGTTGGTGGGATCTGATATTGCTACAAACAGTGTATTTCCACGGCTTTGCAGGGCCATTACACGACTGCTTTGCATTAATTTAACATCGATGCCTTTGGCCGGAAGGTAATCTATATTTAATGCGTCGAGATCAAATAGCGGAAAGCCGAAAGCACTAGCTGCGGTTTCTGCCACTTGCATGGCAGAAATTTTCTTGCTGGCTATGAGTTGTGAGACAAAAGGTAGCCGCTGGCTATTAGCCAGGGACTGAACCGCGTTGGCTTCGTCTTCAGACAACAACTTGCCTTGGACCAGCATACGGGCCAGCCCGCCAAGCTTACTTGGTAGAGTTGCGGCAACCATTAATTTTTCAGGTGATTTGAGTGGTTCATCTGGCTAACTACCTATATGTGTTCCAAATGATGCACGTTAGTCTTTTTTTTGTAAAGACAGAACATCCAAGCGGGCTTATTCAAGGCTTCATTAAGGGCCCATAAAGAAAATTAATAATACCCCTAAATAAATCTTGACTTATTGGAATAAGCCACGTAAAAACGCGTTCAGGCGTTTGGACTTCGAGCTCATTGTAACCGGCACTACCGACTTTGGTTCTGAAATACAAACTTTTGGGGGCGCCTCCCCTTATGTTTTGCAAGGAAGTATGAAATGGCAACTGGTACCGTAAAGTGGTTCAATGATTCCAAAGGTTTTGGCTTCATTACCCCGGATGATGGCGGCGATGATTTATTCGCTCACTTCTCCGCAATCGTAGAAGCTGGCTATAAGAGCCTCAAGGAAGGTCAACGCGTGAGCTTTGATGTCACCGAAGGCCCAAAGGGTAAGCAAGCTTCGAACATTCAGAAGGCTTAAGCTTTTCTGGT
>DATBQC010000718.1:0-2628 GCA_036561065.1 Methylobacter sp.
TTTAGATTTAAGCAACTGTACGGTATTCTAACGCTTTTGACTGGTAAAAGACGAGAAGGACGCAAGAAAATTATAAGCCGTTGGCAATCGAGCAAGAAGTACAGGCCGCCTGGGACGCTTCAGGCGTATTTAATGTGTCGGAATCGTCTACACAGGAAAAGTATTATTGCTTGTCCATGTTCCCTTACCCCAGCGGCAAGCTGCACATGGGGCATGTCCGCAACTACACCATCGGCGATGTTATCAGCCGTTATCAGCGTATGTTGGGCAAAAACGTCATGCAGCCTATGGGCTGGGATGCGTTCGGCCTGCCGGCGGAAAATGCCGCGATGCAGCATGGCGTCCATCCCGCCGACTGGACCTACAGCAACATCGACTATATGCGCGATCAGCTTAAGCGGCTGGGTTTCGGCTATGACTGGGATCGCGAATTAGCTACTTGCGATCCGCATTATTATAAGTGGGAGCAATGGTTTTTCCTGAAGTTACTGGAAAAAGGCCTAGTTTATAAAAAAACCGCGCCGGTCAACTGGTGCCCGCATGACATGACTGTTCTGGCTAATGAGCAAGTCATCGACGGTTGCTGCTGGCGTTGCGACACGCAAGTCGAACGCAAAGAAATCGCCCAGTGGTTCTTAAAAATCACCGCCTATGCGGATGAACTGCTTGCCTCTCTGGAAACGCTGGACGGCTGGCCGGAACAGGTCAAAACCATGCAGGCCAACTGGATAGGCCGCTCTGAAGGCGTGGAGATGGATTTTCCGGTGCCGGAGCTGGATCAGCATTTAAGTATCTACACCACGCGTCCCGATACCTTGATGGGCGTGACCTATCTTGCCGTGGCGGCGGAGCATCCTCTGGCGTTGAAAGCTGCAGAAACCAATGCTGAGATCTGCGCATTCATCGATGACTGCAAGATGATGGAAACCTCGGAAGCGGCCATGGAAACCATGGAAAAACGCGGTATCGACTCCGGCATCAAAGCGGTTCATCCTATCACCGGCGAACAAGTTCCAGTGTGGATTGCCAATTTCGTGTTGATGGGATACGGTACCGGCGCGGTAATGTCTGTTCCGGCTCATGACCAACGCGATTTCGAGTTTGCGAAAAAATATGGCATCGCGATCAAGCAGGTGATTTTTGCCAAAGACGGTGAGGGTGATGATTGTTCGGAACAGGCTTACACCGTAAAAGGCGTACTGAAGAATTCCGGTGCGTTTGACGGCTTGAGCTCGGAGCAGGCTTTTGCCGCCATTTCGGAAGCGCTGGAAAAAGATCAAAAAGGCCAACGGAAAACTAACTTCAGATTACGCGACTGGGGCGTTTCCCGTCAGCGTTACTGGGGCGCGCCGATTCCGGTTATTTATTGCGACGACTGCGGCACGGTTCCTGTTCCTGAAAAAGATTTGCCGGTGGAATTGCCTAGAGATGTAGTGCTGGACGGCTCGCAATCGCCTCTGGTTGCCCATCCGACTTTCTCCCATACGACCTGTCCAAAATGCGGCAAAGCGGCGCGCCGGGAAACCGATACGTTTGACACCTTTATGGAATCGTCCTGGTATTTTGCGCGTTTTGCCGGTAATAACCCGGACAGCATGATCGATGAAAGCGCTAAATATTGGCTGCCAGTCGATCACTACATCGGTGGCATCGAACACGCTATCTTGCATTTGCTGTATGCGCGGTTTTATACCAAATTGCTGCGCGACGAAGGTCTAGTCGTCTGCGACGAGCCATTCAAAAAGCTGCTGACCCAAGGCATGGTGCTCAAAGACGGTAGCAAAATGTCCAAGTCCAAGGGCAACACCGTTGATCCGCAAGGCCTGATCGACCAATATGGCGCCGATACTGTGCGTCTGTTTATCATGTTTGCGGCACCTCCCGAGCAATCGCTGGAATGGTCTGATAGTGGCGTAGAGGGCGCGTTCAGATTCCTGAAACGTCTGTGGAAGCAGGCTTATTTGCATTGCGATGCGGGCGGTTCTACAACGCCGTTGGATAAGCAGACATTAACCGGCGAGCAACAGGCTGTGCGCCGCCAACTGCATTTGGCTATCCAGAAAGCGACCGACGATTTCGGTAGACGTTATACCTTTAATACCGTGATTGCCGCGAACATGGAGCTGATCAACACCTTGTCCAAATTTGCCGATGAGTCAGACAACGGCAAAGCGATCCGTCAGGAAGCGTTGGAAGCCATTGTGTTGATGTTGTCGCCGATAGTGCCGCATATTTGCCATCAACTGTGGCTGGACTTAGGGCATCAGCAGGCGGTGGTCAGCGCTTCATGGCCCGAAGTTGATGCAACGGCATTGGAGCAGGATACCCTGGAGCTGATGCTACAGGTTAACGGCAAATTACGCAGCAAGATGTCGGTATCTGTTAATGCGTCTAAAGATGAAATAGAAGCAATGGCGCTGAATGACGAACAGGTCAAGCGCTTTATTGAAGGTCAGCCGATCAAAAAGGTGATAGTGGTGCCTAAAAAATTGGTCAATATTGTTGTTTAAGGGGAACGTGTGTTAATAAAAAAAGCAGCCGTTTTGGTCATGGTTTTGTTGTTGAGTGCTTGCGGCTATCACTTGCGGGGCGCTTTTCAATTGCCGGAAAATATGAAAAGTATCTATG
>DATBQC010000719.1:0-2231 GCA_036561065.1 Methylobacter sp.
AGCGAAAGAGCGAGTGCTGGGAAAAGAAGCGTCCAATCGAAAAATAGACGCCGTGCTGCCGATACCATGTTACGGAAGTGGGATAACCGGAATAACTTCTATTGCTGCTGGCACACCCGAAAACGCATTGTTCCAAGTAAAGGTTGCTGTTGATTGTCCTTGAGCAGGAACAGTCGGCACAATGGTTTGTGAGCCTCCAACTACATCCCCTTGAGCGTCTTTCACTATCACAATTACTCGCACATCGGTAAGATCACTAACCGTCGCATTCCCCAGCACCGCATCAATGCGTGGTGAGGATGTTGAGCCTCCAAGTGTCGTATTTGATACGACTGGCACGATGCGTGGATCTTTAACCATCGCAATCCATTTTGGAGCTGAAGGCGCAATAGTAAGGAAGGCTCCGATTACTTTTTGAGATCCATTCGATATACCCGGAACAAACACGGGCACCGCTGAAGAAGGAGGGAGATCGATCGTACCGTCACTTGCTGGATCAACACTTGCCCAACTCCATAGAGTGCCAAGGTATAAGGAACATCCTTTGCTCCCGCATTCGCATTTATGTTCTCAATGGAGGCAACGATATCGGTACGACCTGCACCATTTGAAATCGCTTTAGTGAACAGCACGGTGGGGGGAAGCTCTTGCGATGTGCAGAGATAGGGACATGGTCCGCCACAATCTATACCTACCTCACTCTGATTCTGTATATTGTCGCTGCATGAGGGCGCTTTATAAAAAATAGAAGTAAAAAATATTCCCAGGAACGCAAAAATAACTGCGCCGATAATCAAGAGAACTATAAATCTTCTTCTTGAAGCCCAAGTCATAATGACAGTATAGCAAAATGCCGCCAAGTAATCTTGGCGGCATAAATTGGTCGGGGCGCCGGTCTTGCAACCAGACCTCTCCTTCTCAGGAGAGATTCGCCCCGTTAATTGTTTCGAGTGCTCAGTTCTGGCGGCTAGCTACTCTCCCCACCTGTTACGGTGAGTACCATCGCCGCTAAGAGGCTTAACTGCCGTGTTCGGAATGAGAACGGGTGTGACCCTCTCGCCAAACCACCAGAACTGAACACTCGAAGTGTCAGTATACAAAATATGCATCGATAGTAAACAGAACGCAAATACTGACGGTGCTATACAGATTTCCGCACGAGAGACTGGACATATTAGTACTCCTCGACTCAACACATTACTGTGCTTCCATCTAGAGCCTATCAACGTGGTCATCTCCCACGAGTCTCATAACGATTCCTAATCTTGGAGCACGTTTCCCGCTTATATGCTTTCAGCGGTTATCGAAACCCGACATAGCTACCCAGCGATGCCTTTGGCAAGACAGCTGGTAGACCAGAGGTCAGTTCATCCCGGTCCTCTCGTACTAGGGACAACCCTCCTCAAGAATCAACGCCTGTAGTAGATAGGAGACCAACCTGTCTCACGACGGTTTGAACCCAGCTCACGTAACTTTTTAAATGGCGAACAGCCATACGCTTGGGACCTTCTCCAGCCCCGCGCTAAGTTGAGCCGACATCGAGGTGCCGAACTCCGCCGTCGCTATGGACGCTTGGGCGGAACTAGCCTGTTATCCCCAGGGTAACTTATATCCGTTAATCTCTGGCCGCATCTAAGGCGTACCATCGGTTCACTATGCTCTGCTTTCGCATCTGCTCGGGATGTCCCCCTTGCAGTTAAGCTCTCTTATGCCATTACACTATCGTCACGGTTTCCATTCGCGACTAGAGAACCTTAATAGACTCCTCCGTTACTTTTTAGGAGGATAGCGCCCCACCAAAACTACCTGCCACGCACGGTCCCCCGCCGGTTACTCCGGCGAGGTTAGACACTGCAAAATTCAAGAGTGGTATTTCATTGTTGACTCCACACCAGCCGAAACCGATGCTTCAAAGTCTCCCACCTATGCTACGCATGAATCCCGCAGTGCCAATACGAAGCTATAGTAAAGCTCCTGGGGTCTTTTCGTCTAACTACAGGTATCCGGCATCTTCACCGGAATTGCATTTTCACCGAGCGAGTCCTCGAGACAGTTTCCCTCTCATTACACCATTCGTGCACGTCGGAACTTACCCGACAAGGAATTACGCTACCTTAGGACGATTATAGTTATCGCCGACATTCACCGGGGCTTACACAGTCCAGCAGTACATATTGCTATATACCACCCACCGTGGTTGACCTTCCGGCATTGGTCAGGTGTCACCCCCT
>DATBQC010000720.1:0-4176 GCA_036561065.1 Methylobacter sp.
CTATGCGAAGCTCTCCTTACTTGCGACCCCATGCGAGGAGTACAGCTGTGGAGAGCCCTCCACACGACTATGACGATGCGGCATATTGGCGTAGCAGGCGTGGAGGAACTCTTGCATATGGTTTTTCGCGCTCCAAATTCGCCGTCGATAAACGCGCTTCGAGAAGAATTGATCAAGTTAGAGAACTGCCATACTGATCAGGCGTTGTATGATGTTGCCATTGCAGCATCATATAATGGCAAGACTGCTTGGCTATCCAATATCATCGAGAGAGATCAAGCATCATCGCTAGTCTGGAAGCAGAAGCGCGGCAAAGTCCTCGCAGGATTTACCGCAAATAACTCACTTCCTATCGAGGGAGCTTGGCCAGATGGTGAGATCAAAACCCAATACACCGACCTTGACCGCAAAGCTGCGCGTTTCAGGTGGTTAGAAGCCTGCACTCGCCACTGGTGGCAAGTTTACCTTTCGGCTAGAGAGCCAAACGAAGCTTATGCTGCTTGGGTATTGTTCCGCCGCTCGGCGGATCAGCGCGCGTGGATATGGATGAAAGCAGACATTCAAGCTGCAAACGACATTAGCATCTTCTTCAAACCCAAGTTAAGCCATGCACAGCTCAACTGCGAAGGATTGAAGAACGTCATGAAAAAGAGGATCGATAAATTAGATGAGAACTTTCTTGATCGTAAGATCGTCATGGGCGTTGGCCCTTGGGGAAAAGAGCCAAATTCGGTATAGGTTCTAAGTTAATCAGCGCTGCTGACTAATATTGCGAAATATTATTTACTCATCAACCCACTCATAAATCTCTGTCAAAGCAGTATCGCACTGGCAGCAGCTGGTGCCGCAAGACGCAGTCAACGGCAGTTTGCGCACTTTGCCTTTGCTGATCCATTTGTCCAACATCCCCCGCAGGGCGTCAGCATCCATGTTGAAGTGCGTGATTAAATCCGCCAGCGCAACCCGGTGTTGCTCCTTTAAATAGGCTCTCAAATCAGACAGGATCACTTAAGGACTCCCGGCGATGTTTTAGCTCTGTTGCATCTGCGTTTTTACCGAGCAGCCACAAACCGAGCAATACGGCCGAAAAAGCAATGATTAATCCAGCTATCCAGACTAATGAATAGTCAGGATGCAGACTATAGGTCATCGCTTGATAAAAAACAGTTGCGGTCATGTAGGCAATGCCGGTGGTCCAGAACAGCACGAACACAGTCCAGTTGACGTTGGTTTCCCGGTAGATTGCAGCGGTTGCAGCGACGCATGGCGCATACAGCAAGATAAACAACAAATAGGCGAAAGCCCCGGCTTTGCCGTCGAAACTTTGCTGCATCGCGGCAAAAGTGCCTGCATTGACTTCCTGCTCGCTGGCTGCCGCCGCCACATCATCGACGGTACCGATATTCAGGCCCAAGGGATCTAACAAATTGTCGGCGACATCTTGCAAGTTTTTAGGCACGGTCAAGCAGGCGGCGATTAAAGCTTGTTCGAGACTGAATGGCGCTTTTTCAGCGTTTGTGTCGGGGGCTGTCATCTGGCTGTACAAGGCATCCAGGGTTCCTACCACCGCTTCTTTGGCTAAGACGCCGGTAAATATGCCGACCGTCGCAGGCCAGTTGTCTTTTTCTATCCCCATCGGCTTGAACGCCGGAGTCAGGCTGCGACCGATCTCGCTTAAGACCGATTTATTGCTGTTCTCCTGGCCGAATGTGCCGTCTGTGCCCAGCGCGTTAAGAAAGTTCAGCACTAACACCATCGGCACGATGACTTTGCCTGCATTGAACAAAAAGGATTTTAACCGATCCCAGGTTCTGATAAAGACACCACGCACTGTCGGCATGTGGTAGGCGGGCAACTCCATAATAAAGGGAGCCGATTCGCCTTTAAATAAAGTGTGGCGCATGATCAAGCCGGTCAGCACCGCGACGGCAATGCCCAACAAATATAAGCCGAACACCAAGTTCTGACCGCCGACAGGGAAAAATGCGGCTGCGAATAAGGCGTAAACCGGCAATCTGGCACCGCAGGACATGAACGGGTTCATCAGGTTGGTCAATATCCTATCGCGCTGGCTTTCCAGCGTCCGCGTCGCCATGATCGCCGGAACATTGCAGCCGAAGCCGACGATCATCGGCACGAAGGATTTGCCGGGCAAGCCGATCATACGCATGAACCTATCCATCACGAATGCCGCCCTGGCCATATAGCCGGAATCTTCCAGCGCCGACAAGAACATGAACAGGAAGCCGACGATAGGGATAAAGGTCGCGACGACCTGGATGCCGCCGCCTACACCATTAGTGATGAGTACGATCAGCCATTGCGGCCAATTCAGATTAGTGAGCACCAAGCTTAGGCTGTCGATCAATAATGCGCCTACGGCTTGATCGAAAAAATCAACAAACGCGCTGCCGATATTGATCGTGAACATGAACATCGCATACATAACCAACAGGAAAACCGGAATACCCAGAAAGCGGTTTAAGACGATGTTGTCGATTTTGTCGGTGGTGTGACGAGTCACTTCGTTTAGCTTGCAGACCGCGCCGGTGGTCAATTCATTAACGAAGCCGTAACGGGCATCGGCGGCGAGGATGTCGATTTCATCATCGGTTTGGGCTTCCACTCTACGCTGTAATTGTGCAATGGTCGGCAGCAAGGCAGATCCTGCAATCTGTTTGGCTAGGGTGTCGTCTTCCAGCAAGCGGACGGCCAGCCAGCGCAGTTCGCAAGGATGCTGCTGGGCGGTATCGATCAACAACGGGGAAATGTCCTCAATGGCTTGCTCCAGCTCAGGGGTATAGCTAATTTTTGCGGTAGGTATCGGCTTGGTGATGGCGGCGCTGTTGATTGCCTCCATTAATGTGTTGATACCGCCTTTGGTAGAGGCGGTAATCGGGATAACCGGACAGCCCAGTGATCGCGCAAGGAAATCGACATCAATCTTAATGCCGCGTTGCTTAACCGCATCCATCATGTTGAGCGCTAAAATCATCGGCACCCGCATCTCAATCAGTTGCGAGGTCAAATACAGGTTTCGTTCCAGATTGGAGGCATCGACAATATTAATGATTAAATCGGCCTGCTTGGAAGCGACATAATCACGGGCGACTTTTTCATCCAAAGAGACATGATCGTCGGCGGCTTCCAATGAATAGGTGCCGGGCAAATCGACCAGTTCGATAATTTTATGATCGAAACTATATTCGCCGGTTTTTTTCTCGACCGTAACGCCGGGCCAGTTGCCCACATGCTGCCGAGCGCCGGTCAGCGCATTAAACAGCGTCGTCTTGCCGCAATTAGGGTTGCCGACAACGCCAACGGTAAAATCAGTTTTCATCAGAGTTTCTCTATCAACAATATGGCCGCTTCATCCTTACGCAGGGTTAATGAAAATCCACGCAATTTAATTTCCACCGGATCTCCCATCGGCGCAAAACGGGTGACGCTAAACTCGGTTCCCGGCGTCAGCCCCATGGCCAGCAGGCGTTTGCGATAAGCCTTGCCGGATTGTTCAAAACCGACGATCTTCCCCGAATCGCCCACAGCTAGGTTTTTTAAGCTTATTGCCATAAATTAAGCATTGAAATAAAGTGCATTAAAAACCATCCAAAACAGTAGTTATCAACAATCATTCTCATTTAAGAGAACTATATCATAATCTATCCGGCATTTTCCGTATTTTTAAGAGGGTGTATTGAATAGAGTGAGGAAACAGTTTCGGCTTGGGAGCAGATGACCTCATGAAGCCGACTTTGAACGACCAAAGCAAGCTTTGGACTCCAAAATACTGATACTGAAATGCAAAGCTTGCTTTGCCTACATGGGAGTAAGAGTAGAAACTGTGCGATTCGAAATATCGACGCAAAGCGGGAATGTGATTCGTGGTTTTATACTTTAAAAATGATATGGGCGGGAAACAGAGCTACAGCTCAGCGCTCCCCGTCCATATTACTGGAACTATTCTAACTTTTTATACTTCGAATTCAGAGCGCTGACGACCTGCGCTTTGCAATTCCTGCATCCATTTTGGCGCCACACCGCGGCCTGTCCATGTTTTGTTATGATCATCGGGATGACGGTATTTAATGGCAACTTTTGCGCCCTTGCGAGCAGATCTTTTGTCAGGCTCGTGAATTTCAACAACAACATCGATAGAAGCAGCCAATTCTTTAA